>DGPZ01000099.1 GCA_002390675.1 Deltaproteobacteria bacterium UBA4427 | reverse complement strand
CACTGGATCCCTGAAGATCCCGTACCGATCACGGCCACGCGCTTGCCTTTGAAAGAAACAGGCTCATGAGGCCAGCGACCGGTGTGGTAAGTCTCGCCTTTAAAATCATTGATCCCGGGGATGTCGGGCATGTTGGCCTTGGAGAGCGCGCCCACCGCACAGATAACATATTGAGCCGAGGCGGTTACTCCAGTGTTAGTCTCGACAGTCCAGCGCTGCGCCGCTTCATCGTAGCGGGCATCTTGGACCCAAGTATCGAACTGAATATCCCTTCGGAAGTCGAACTTGTCCGCGACATATTCCAGATAGTTGAGCACCGAAGTCTGGTCCGACTGCGTCTCTTCCCAATTCCATTCCTTCATCATCTCGTCGGAGAAGGTGTAGCAGTAGAAAGGGCTGCCCGGTCCGTCGACTCGTGCGCCTGGATATCGGTTGTACCACCATGTTCCGCCGACGTCGCTTGCCCCGTCATAAACCCGAACTGAAAGCCCCATCTCGCGTAGATGATGCAGGGCGTACATGCCACTTACGCCCGCACCGATGATCACCGCGTCATAGTGTTCAATCGATCCGCTCAATTGCTGCGGCTGATTCTTGCTCGTCATTCTGTTCTCCTGCGCACTACGCTGATGGATGTTCCGCGAGTTGGAACAATAGCCGCTGCCCCATTGTCTGCGGTCACCCTCACTCTAGAAGCCGATCAACGGTACTGCATCCGCGCGCCACTGGGGGCTGGCAAAATACGCAAAACGGGCGAGGCTCATCCGGCTCCGTTTCGAATACCCACGTCGAGAGTGATTCGTCCGCCGCGACGAGCGGCCTCGAACACCAGGGCGGCGCCGTCTCGGCCGAGCCCTTCTCAGATGTCACGATCGGGTAATTCATATTTCCTTCGGGCAAATGCCCATCCGCTGAGTTTCGGCGAACGATTGTGCCTGAGCGGCGCCCGTTAATTCTCAGTCATGAGAAAACGACATACACTGTTCAGGGTCGGAATATCGGCGATTGTCTAAGGACGCCTGCGAATGCCTACGCCCAATGAAATCGAAGACCAAATCGTCGCGTCGATTCGCCGGATCATTCGCGCGATCGATCTCCAATCGCGTCGCCTGCTGGATAAACACAAGCTCACTGGACCGCAGCTCGCAACGCTTCGTGAAGCTGACAAGCTTGGAGAGATCTCCGTCAGCACGCTCGCTCGTGCAGTGCATCTGAGTCAGCCAACCGTTTCGGGGATATTGAATCGCTTGGAGCGTCGCGGCCTCGTGGTTCGCAAACGGTCAGCAGGCGATCGCCGAAGCGTCGTGATTGGCGTGACCGAAGAAGGGCTGCGCGTCCTTGATGCGGCCCCTTCTCTTCTACAGGATCGCTTCCGGGCAGAGCTCGCGCGGCTTGAGGAATGGGAACGCCACGGGATGCTTTCGGCGCTTGAGCGGATTGCGTCCATGATGGACGCAGAGGGGATCGACGCCGCCGCGATCCTCGAAGTGGGACCTGTGTCTCAGTCTGCAGAGGAAGCCCTTCTGAAAGAAGATGAGGGTTCCGTATTGGAATAGTTTCAACGCGCTCTACGCTTTACCTAGACAACACCCTCTACCGAGGCGCTTGAGATCCTTAAACGCAATACCCGCAGTGGCGGCTGACAATAATCTAAACCCAGCAGGCCCTGTACACAGCCTTGCAATCCGACGCAGAGAAGACCTCCCCGGTCGCGCCTGCTCACTCCGCTAGAATAACTCGGTCTCTGCGCACGAATCTCGGGCGCTACCACGCGCGCGCTCGAAAGGAATGAAATGACAGCTCCGCTTGCAGGAATAAAAGTTGTGGAGATCGCCAACTACGTTGCCGTTCCTGCTGCGGCAACACTATTAGTCGACCTTGGAGCTGACGTCGTCAAGGTCGAAGTGCCGTGGGGAGATTTCTACCGCTTCGCAACGCCTAGGCGAAACGGCTACGACACGGATTTTCCGCTCAGTAGCAACTACGAGATGGACAACCGCGGAAAGCGTTCCCTCGCTCTCGACCTCGCTCTGCCCCAGTCCGTCGAAGCGCTGGCGAAGGTGATTGATGGAGCGGATATCTTGGTCACGAACACATTGCCGGGTCGCCTGGCAAAATATGGCCTTGACTCCGACTCCCTGCTTGAAGACCACCCGGAGTTAATCATTGCTAGGCTGGGCGGCTTCTCCTCCGAGGGCGAACAAGCCGACGAACCTGGTTTCGACCAGACCTCGTTTTGGGCCCTATCCGGTATGATGGATCAACAACGCGACCCCGCCTCGCCTCCGGCCTTCTTTCGTCCCGGTGTCGGGGACCATTGCGCCGCTCTCGCGATGACCACGGGAATCCTGGCCGCTTTGCGTACACGCGACCAGACGGGACGAGGTCAAATAGTCGACGTCAATCTGCAACAGGTCGGCTTCTACATCGGTGGCAATGACAGCTGCCAGGCTCTTGCGACGGGTAAGCCCCCGCCGAGACACGATCGCCTCGCCCCGCGTAACCCTTTATGGAATCACTACCGGACATCAGACGATCGCTGGATACTGCTCGTCATGATCGATTCCACGATTTATTGGCCGACCTTCGCAAAGGCGATCGGCCGATCCGATCTTGTGGAAGATGCACGTTTTAAGGATCCAAAGGAGCGCTTTAAATACACCCGGGAACTGGTCGAGCAACTCGACGAAACCTTTGCGCAACGAACGTTCGAGGAATGGAAGCAAACACTCGAAGGTGAAAAAATCATTTGGGCCCCCGCGCGCACCGTGCTTGAAGCCGTCAACGACCCGAAGTCTCACGCAAACGGCTGTTTCTCGACGATCAAGCATCCGGAGCACGGAGACTTTAAGACCGTCGCCCCGCCCTTCAGGCTTTCCGGACACGACATGCACGGGACGCTCCCTGCCCCCAGCCTGAATGCACATACCCGGGAAGTCCTGACTGAGAGCGGTCTCGATCCCGAAAAGGTTGAGTTGCTCGTCTCTGTCGGAGAGCAATAGTCTTTCGCTCGCGGAAGGCGCGAGCCCGCACGCGGCCAGCTGCTTTCTTTAGAAGCCCGGTCCAGTCGATCAGCCGTGCCCGGAGACCGCGCGCGGCGTGTAGGGTGCTTCCAGTTCCGCAATTTCCTCGTCACTGAGTGATAGCTTGAGCGCAGCCAATGCATCTTCGAGATGGTGCGCCTTCGTCGCGCCAATAATCGGCGCTGTCACGAATGGCTTGTGCAGCATCCATGCTAGGGCGACTTGGGCACGTGATACGCCGCGTGCCTCCGCCACCTTTCGAACGCGATCGACGATCTCTCGGTCTGACGCTTCGTTCGATGCATACAAGGTCTTGCCGAACTCGTCCGTCCCCGATCGAGGTGTCGTCTCTTCCCAGTCTCGAGTGAGTTTCCCACGAGCCATAGGACTCCACGGAATTACGCCGATCCCCTGATCTTCACAAAGCGGCATCATCTCTCGCTCCTCTTCGCGGTAGAGCAAGTTGTAGTAATTCTGCATGCTGATGAATCGCGTCCACCCATGGAGATCCGCCAAATAGAGCGA
>DGPZ01000028.1 GCA_002390675.1 Deltaproteobacteria bacterium UBA4427 | reverse complement strand
TCCGGTAATCCGTCGGGCAGCTTCGCGTCGCCTGCTGCTGCGCTGAGACATAGTCAACGAGGTTCTTCGCTGCATAATGATCGAGGGCGTGATCTTCTTGCAACCAGCTCACGGGATCCTCATGCTCCATCAGCTCTCGCGTAAACCGACCCAGTGCACGGCCGAGCTCGACGGGCCGCCCCGGCCCATCCCCGCGCCAAAAAGGCAGCCGTCCAATTTCGCCCGGCGCCGGCGCCACGATCACGCGGTCCCTCGTGATCGTGAGAGCACGCCAACTCGAAGCGCCTAAGGTGATAACGTCCCCAGGCTTCGTCTCGTGCACCATCTCTTCGTCGAGTTCGCCGATCCGCGGCCCGCCCGGCCCGAGGTGCACTGCATATTGCCCACGGTCCGGGATCGTCCCCCCGGAGAGCAGCGCGATCCGCCACGCCCCTTCGCGAATTTCAAGCAGATCCGTTTCGCGATCCCAATGCAGGCGCGGTCGCAGCTCCGCAAAATCCGTCGATGGAAAACGACCTCCGAGCATATCGATCACCGACTCGAGTAACGCGCGCGGCAACTTCGCGTAGCTCTCCGTTCGACTGACCAATTGCGCGATTTCGTCGATCGAGATTCGTTCTTCGGCCACGATCGCGACGATCTGCTGCGCGAGCACATCCAAGGGATTGCGCGGAATTTCGATCGTCTCGACGGCGCCTTCGCGCATGCCTTTTGCGACGACGGCGGCTTCAAGCAAGTCCCCCCGATGTTTCGGAAAGACGATGCCTCGTGAAGTCTGCCCCACGGCATGGCCAGCACGACCGATTCGCTGGAGACCTCGACTGATCGCGCCGGGGCTTTCGACGAGCATCACGAGCTCAACCGCCGCCATATCGATCCCGAGCTCTAAGCTACTCGTCGCCACGATTGCACGCAGTTCGCCCGCCGCGAGCGCCCCTTCGATTTCTTTGCGCTTCTCGTGTGCCAGGCTTCCGTGATGCGCCCGCACGAGGTCTTCTTCCGCGAGTTCATTCAAGCGATGCGCCAAGCGCTCGCATAACGCGCGGCTGTTGACGAATAGAATCGAGCTCTTATGCGCGCGAATTTGATCGAGTAGTTCGGGATAGATTGCGGGCCAAAGGCTCGTGTCGGCTTCGCCCTTCCCCACTGCGCGAACAGACTCGTCACCTTCTTCTGGATTTCTTCGACCACGAATTTCGGGCCGCGTCATGTCGGGGACGGGAACGGAAACGGTGAGCGAGAGATCCGGTCGACGGCTGGTGTCGACGACGGCGATTTCGCGGTCTCCGCCTAAGAAGCGCGCAATCGTTTCGGTTGGCTTCGCTGTTGCAGAGAGACCAATTCTCTGTGGATCCCCGTGTAAGCATCCTCGCGCGACGCGTTCAAGCGACAGCATGAGATGCGTCCCGCGCTTGGTCGGCGCGAGCGCATGAATTTCATCGATAATGATCGTCTCGACCTGGCGCAGCGTCTCGCGCGCCTTAGACCCAAGCATGAGATAAAGCGACTCGGGCGTCGTTACGAGAATTTCGGCTGGGTCGCGCACGAGGAGCCGGCGCTCTTTGGCGGTCGTGTCGCCCGTCCGGATGCCTATGCGTGGCGGGCGGAAGGCCGCTCCCGGGGTGGCACTCGCTTTGGCACTGCTCTGCGCGGCCATAGGTACTCGATCCGCTTCTGCATCCGTGACGCCGCCTAATACCCCCGCCGCCGCCTCAGCTTCCGCCGCAATCCCCACCAGCGGAGCACGCAGGTTCCGCTCAATGTCGTAGACCAGAGCCTTGAGCGGCGAGATATAAAGAACGCGCACACCCGGAGCGCCCTGCTCCGCACGACGACCGAGTCGATCGATCGATGCCAAGAACGCCGCAAGCGTCTTGCCGCTTCCGGTCGGCGCGACGAGAAGCGCGTGTTCGCCGTTGGCAAGCAGTGGCCACCCCTGTGCCTGCACAGGTGTCAGCGCCTCGAATTTCGAAGCGAGCCAGGCTCGGGTGGCGGGCGCGAAGGACTGGGGGAGTTCGTCCATTCGGGGAGTCTAGCGGGCGTCCGGCAGGCGTCCGGAACTCGTCCCGATTCACGAAGGAGCGCTGGCCCCCTCGCGCCTACGACTCCGCCTTCTACCGACTCGATCCTCCTACGACTTTATTAGAGGGGCAGCGGCTCCATTTGGACCGAATACCCGAGAGCCTCCATAGCCGTGCCGTAGAATGGGCGGGACCTGGAATAGTCTATGGCGCCGGCGGCGATGCAACCGAGCCACCAATGAGAAAATAAAAAACACCTAACGCAGAAGTTGTGTCTTCACGCCCTTGAGTTCCCGGGCGACGGGCTCGAAGAGCGCTTCATGCCGCAAGCATCGTTTCTGAAAAAGCTGCAAGAGTTCATCTTCCTTCGCCGCCCCGTGCTCCATCACGAAGGCTTCGAGATCCGCCTCCCGATTGAGAGGCTTCGTCACTCGACCTAAGAGCTTGTCGATCTCCGCTGTCTCTTCGGCCTCCATCTCCGGCCACATCGATTCGACGCGCTGTTGATAGACAGCGGTCCGCCAAGTCGTATCGAGTTCATAGCGCAGGAATTCTTCGGAGCCGCTGCGCAGCGTGCCTAGCTTGTCGACGATCCATTCATAGGAAGGACCGAAGCCCGTCTTGCGCGGTTCGGGAATCATCGGCGGCGGAAGAGCCACTCCGGTCGTATCCGCCATAACTTCGATGCACGCACGGGACCAGACCCAATACCAACCGAGATATTGGACGTAGTCCGCGGCGGCGGGCGGAGCCATGACGAGGGGGGCGCAAGTCGTGGGGGTCGACAGATTGAAGCGAACCGTGTGATAGTCAATCACTTCCTTAGGGATCCGCTTACCGGTCTTCTCGAAATATCGCTCGAAGGCGGGTTCGAGCGCACCCATCGGCTCTGCTAGGTCGCGGCCGCGCATACCCGCCAAGTCCGCCGCGGGGTCTCCTAGGCACGCGAGTTCTAAATCGATGAACGCGGTGACTTTGCCTTCGTCATACAGAAACTGTGCCGAGTCGACCTGCAAGCATGATACTTCGTAGCGGTCCTTGGGGACGTTGCGTCGTAACCATCCGTAGACGAATTCGATAATCGGCTCGGGGCGGTTCTTCGCTGCACGGAAATTAGTTTCCCATTTATGCAGATCTGCGAAGCCCGCAGCCTCGGCATCCTGCGGTTTCTCAACGCCGATCTCTTCGAAACGCTTCGGATCGATTGCATGAAGATCCGCGAGCAAGTCCATGTAGTGATTCAAAACAGAAACGCGCTCTTCTTCATCATGCGCGTTCGAGAGGTCGTAGCGCCCAGGGACCTTGTCCATCACGATCATTTTGGGATCCGGACTAATGCCGTAAATATGTGGAACCGGAAGCCCCGCCTCTTCCATCACCCGCAGCACATGCGCTTCATGCTCAAAGGAATAGGCTCCGTGATCGAGTTCGCCACGTTCCCCGCGCAGATAGAGCGGAATCGTTTCGCCATCACGAATCGCGTCCACAAAGAACGCCGGCCGCCATCGCGGCTGTCGCTCGAATGAAACGATCTCCACAGAGAGTTCCGCTTCGACCCACGCGAATGCGCGCTGCCATTCGGGGTCGAGATCCTCGCGGCGCGCGGCGCCGCCCTTCGCGTCATTGGCTTCTGTCATACAGAAAGCCTAGACAAAATTCACGGAGATTCCGATGCGTAAAAATTGGACGAATCCGGGGGGGGTTGCGAACTCCTGCGGCATGCTCGGCGCCACGCTGCCGGGGACGCAGTTTGCGATTGGCGAGGCCTTGATCGAGCTGACTAATTGAGGGAGCGAGGAGACCGAGTTGAGGAACGACTCGGCAAAAAGGCCCAGGGCGACGAGCGCTGATCATTGCGCCCATTACTTGGCTGCAAAGCCACGTCCTGCGCGATAGCGTTCCCCGATCATGACCACGCCTGAAGACACGTACCCGCCCAAGCAACATATCATTCGCGATCTCGCTCCTGTCATCGAGCGCAACGCAGATGGCGCTGCAATCTTGCTGCCCGTCGTACCGGAACTACTCGACGACAGCGGGCGGCTGCGCGCCGGTTCCGCTGCGATGATCGTCGACATCATTGCAGGCGAGTACGCGATTCGAGAAGTGCTTCCGAATTGGGTCGCGACGTCGAATATGAGCCTTCAGCTCGGCTTGCTGCCGGGCGAGGGAACACTGCGTGCACGTCCGCGATTGCTACGCCGCGGAAAAACGACGGCCGTTTTGGAAGTCAGCCTCGATCATCTCGAGAGTGGCAAGTCGAATGGGCTTAGCACCGTCGCCTTTTCCATTCTTCCCGGCCGAAGCGAGTTCCAGACCCGCGCCCATTGGGTCGAAGAACCGGAACCTCGAACCACCTTCGCACTTTCCGGCTCGGGCTTCCGCAAGCCACTACTTGAAACGCTGGACGTCCGTTTCGATCCGACGGATACCTCGGTGCTTCGCATCGAGATGAGTCCGTACGTCGTGAATACGCTGGGAGCAATTCAGGGGGGTGTCGTTGCAATGGCGATCGATGCCGCAGCGGACCATTATGCGACGAGCGTTCTAGGCGCAGCGCCCAGTGTTCGCAGCCTCGAGATCCATTATCTCAAGCTCGCAAAAATTGGCCCTGTTCGCGCGCAGGTTCGAACGATATCGGAACTGCAAAATGGTCTGGCCCTCCGAGTAGAGCTCCGCGACGAGGGACAAAGCGACGTGCTGCTAACCGTCGCCAGTCTCATCCTCGAGCGTGCCTAAGTTAAGCGCGACACTCGTCGCTTCGCGGAAACGAGGCCGATTAAAGGCTTAACGCAAAGCCCCTAGCACAACCCCCACTACGACCGATGTCCCGCGCCGGCTTTCGTTCGGCGAGGATTGGCCCCGCCCGAACGCACTCATCCGATCCCATCGCCTTCGTCGAGACGCACCGAGTGGTGGGTCCCCGCCCGACAAACAAAGGTCGATGCAAGCCGCGCCTCGGCCGAACGTTCTTCTGCTGGCTCAGTGTAGAAATAGGACGCGCTTGCGGCTTCTGCAGTCAGTTCCAACACGGCATAACCCTGCTCCGTCAATTCGTTGTGCACGAGATGCGGCGTGTGTTCCGAGACCACTGCAAGGCGATCCACCGTCTTCTGCGAGCGTCCGATCGGAGGTGAGCTAATTGCGGGCGTCACGTACTCAACAGCGATCGCACCCTCTCCGGTCGAGGCATCATACACAGCCGCAGAAGGCCCGGGGACATCGAATACCCAGGTGCTGTGAACGTCGCCTGTGAGAAAGACAACATTCTCGATCGATTCGTTCTCTAGATGAGAGAGCACCTGATCCCGATTCGCTCGGTAGCCGTCCCACGCATCAGCATTAAAGCTCGTCGCATCATATCCAACAGGCGAGACGATGACCTGCTGCCCAATGACTCTCCACTTAGACCCCGCCGCCTTCGAATCGGAGAGTGCCCCAAGAAGCCACTGCGTCTGATCTTCGCCTAATAGACTCCGGCTCTTATCCGACGCTGCCTCGACCGTTTGCTCGGCGATTGGATCGCGGCCATGAAGCCGGGTGTCGAGCATAACCAGGTCAAGAAGTTCACCGAATCGGAATGTTCGAAAAAGACCGGTCGGTAATTCGCGAATCGGCATCCACTCGTAGTAGGCGCGGATCGCTGCAAGTCGCCGTGAGCGCCAATCGCCTTCTTCGGCCTCGGTATGATTTTCCGCTCCCCTGAGGTGAGAGTTATTTGCGCTTTCGTGGTCATCCCAAATCGTTATCCAGGGATGCCGCGCATGGGCTGCCTGAAGATCGGGGTCCGCTTTATAGTTCGCGTGTCGCCGGCGATAGTCTTCGAGGCTCACGGTCTCGCGGTCGGGATCCGGAATTCGACCGAGCTCTGTACCATCTCCGTACTGCCCGTTGGCGTATTCGTAGATGTAGTCCCCAAGATGGAGCACTGCATCGAGATCGTCTCGCGTTGCGAGATGCGCATAGCCGTTGAAGAAGCCAGCGGGATAGTTCGCGCATGATGCGAAAGCGAGTCGCACACGTTCGACACCCGAAGGAGGCAGGGTCCGTGTCCGTCCCGTCGGCGAGCGATCCCCGGTTCCGTCAACTCGAAAGCCGTAGTAGTAGGCTTCCCCAGCAACGAGACCTTCGACGTCGATCTTAATCGTGTAGTCCCGATCGGCAACCGCCGTCGCCTCGCCTTCCCCGGCGATATCCGACCCGGCTTCATCCCGCGCGACCCACCAAGAGATCGCAATCGAGGCGCCTAACGCGTCCGATTCCGGGGAGACCCGCGTCCAGAGAATCACGCGATCCGAAAGAGGATCACCACTCGCGACCCCATGCCGAAACGCCGACTCGCCCTTCGACTTCGCATCGGCTCCGGGATGCGGCAAAGCGCAGCCAGCAGTGGCCACCGCTAGCCCAGCCGCACTGCTCTTCAGGAATCTACGCCGATCAATCGCCATGCGTCTCCAATTTCGACGCAATAACTCGACGGAGTTCTGCGCGCTTGCCGGAGAGTAGGCCCCATTCGGGTGAAGCGGGAGCGAACCAGTCACACTCCGCCACCCTAAGGGCGTCGCTCGATCTACTTCTTAGGGAATAGCTTGTACCGAATCGGGAGGCGCTTCACGCCGCCAACAAGGCTCGAGTGCAAGCGGTCGACGGGACCCGTGAGCTCGATTTCGGCGATTCGCGGAAGAAGGTGGCGGTAAGCGACCTCCATCTCCATTCGAGCAAGATGAGCACCCAAGCAGAAATGCTCCCCAACTCCGAACCCGATATGGCGATTCGGCTTGCGATCGATCTTGAAGGTCCACGGATCTTCGAAGACTTCTTCGTCGCGATTCGCCGAGGGGTAGTAGAGCGCGACGGACTGACCTTCGAGGATAGTCTTATCTCGAAGCTGATAGTCCTGGGTCGCCGTCCGCCCAAAATGAATGATCGGCGACGTCCACCGAGTGACTTCTTCAACCGCACCCTTCAGCATCCCCATGTCCGACTGAAGCCGGCGTAGTTCGCTCTGATGCTGGATGAAGGCGAGCATGCCGCCGGTCGTGCCGTTTCGCGTCGTTTCATTGCCGGCGATTACGATGATGAAGCACCAGGAAAGCACTTCCATGTCGTTGAGCTTCCGGCCCTCGTACTCGGCCTGAACGAAGGTCGTGATCAGATCGTCCTGAGGATTCTTGCGGCGATCTTCGACGAGCTTCTGAAAATATTGGAAGAGCTCGATTTGAGCCTTCTGCGAAGTCGCAGCCGCATCTTCGCCCTCTACCTGATACTCGGGATCCCCGGCGCCAAGCGTGCGATTCGTCCAGTCGAAGAGCATATCCCAGTCTTCTTCCGGTGCGCCTAACAACCAACCGATCACGGCGATCGGAAGTGGCGCGGAAATCTCGTCGACGAAGTCACATTCGCCTTCGTCGCCTCGGTCGTACAGTTTCTCAACCAATTCACGACCAATACGTTCGATCGGCTCATGAATCTTTTTGAGCGCGCGCGGGGTAAAGCCTCGAGAAACCATCTGGCGGAAGTCGCCATGCATCGGCGGATCCATTTGGATCAAGGTCGGCGGCAGGTCACGCACCTCTTCTTCGAGGTGCTGAATCACGAGTCGCGGGGCCGACAGGAAAAGGTCGGGACGCTTGCTGATCTCGGTGATGTCGGCGTGCTTGGTGATCGCCCAGTAGTCGACGGCATTGCCGGGCTGGGTTTGCCAAGAGACGGGGTCCTCTGCTCGTAAGCGAGTCCAAATCTGATGGGGATAGCCGTGAGACGCGTAGTCCTCGGGATGTGTCAGTCGGAAGTCGTCCGGGACAGGACTCGGAACGGTCAGAGGTACTTCGGGGCTGGTGGCCATCTCGAGACTCCTATTTTCTGCTTTCACGCAAATCGGGTTCTGGAGGAGATCCATGCGACGCTATGACACGTAGCCGGGTTCCCAGACCGAATTGCGGGTTTGTGGGCGCTTCGGACACGAGGTGCGCATCCGGAACGACAGAGCATCGCCAAATGAACGATCGTTCGTCAAGTCTCTTTTGCCATTTTCGGTTGTAGAAAAGGAAAACCGAGTCGTAGAATAGGCACATGAGCCTCGAAACGAAGCCCCTCTCCGGCAGCCTAGGCGCCGAAATCCTCGGCGTTGATCTCGCGCAGCTCGAAGCCCCGGAATTCCGACAGATCCGCGAGGCCTTTTTAGAGCACCACGTCCTGGCGTTTCGAGACCAAAAGCTCACCCCCGAGCAACAAATCGAATTCGGGCGCCTTTGGGGCGAGCTCTTCATCCACCCGATCGTGCCGCACCTGCCCGACTATCCGGAGATCGTGCCGATCGTGAACAGCGGCAAGAGTAAGTCGCTCACCGAGATCTGGCATTCCGACGTCAGCTTCTCTGCAAAGCCGCCCATGGCGAGCGGACTCCTCGCCGTCTCCCTTCCGAGCTATGGCGGCGACACGATCTTCGCCAACCAACATAAGGCCTACGATCTACTCTCGGAAGGCATGAAGACGATGCTCGACGGCATGCGCGCCATACATTCGGGAACCGGGCTCGCGTCGGCGAGCGGAAAACGGGATGCCTGGAAAGAACACGGGCAAGACCATCCCGTAGTGCGAACGCATCCCGAAACCGGCCGCAAAGCACTTTACGTGAGCCCAGCCTTCACTGTCGCTTTAGAAGACATGACCCTCGAAGAGAGCCGTCCCCTGCTTGAATATCTAAACGAGGCGGGGCATGCGCCGGATGTTTGTTATCGCCATCGATGGCAGACCGGCGACCTCGTCCTTTGGGACAACCGCTCAGTGCAGCACTACGCCGTCCATGATCACGGCAAAGCGGAACGCACAATGCACCGCATCACGATCATGGGTGACACGCCGCGTTAGGCGCACGTGATCCTATCGCCTAAGCAGCGCGCCCGTTAGCGCTCATAAATGATCTGCCTAACTTGGATCCGGCTCGGGTGTATCAATCGTGCTCGCAGGCAACTCGGGCTCCGCGATATACGCCGCGTCCACGGCGCCACTGAGACTTCCCAAGAACGCCACCACATCCGAAACTTGATCCTCACGCAGGGTCACGCCCAATTGGTGGTAGCCCATGATTCGAACGGCCTCCGCCACATCGGTGATAGACCCATCATGGAAATATGGCCCTGTCTCCACAACATTTCGCAAAGACGGCACCTTAAAGACGTGACGATCCGCGACATTCCCTGTCACGTCCTCGCGACCCTTGTCTTCCGTCTCATACGGGAAGATGAATCCGATTTTCCGGTACAGCAAACCGCCTAACGTCGCGCCCGTATGACAGGTGGTGCATCCGGTTGCCATGAAGGTCGCTAGGCCACGCTGTTCCTTTGCATCTAATGCAGACGCGTCTCCCGCCATGAAAGCATCAAAGCGAGACGGCGTGATCAAGTTTCGTTCGAAGGCGCCGATCGCGCGCGCCATATTGTCGTAGCTGAGCGACGCATCATCTTCAGGAAAGGCGGCCGCAAACGCGTCCACGTATCCCGGCATGGACGCCAAAAGCGAAACGATATGCGCCTCGCTCGGCGCAGCCATCTCGATTGGATTCAGGACGGGCCCCTTCGCCTGAGCTTCGACATCAGGCGAGCGACCATCCCAGAACTGCGCGACATGAAGAGCGGCGTTGTAGACCGTCGGGGAGTTTCGGCCGCCACGCTGGCCGCGATGACCTGGAGAAGTGGGCTCGGAATCGACGCCGTAGGCATCCAACAGGTGGCACGAATTGCATGAGACATCGTGGTTCTTCGAAAGCCGCTTTTCGTAGTAGAGCATGCGGCCGAGATCGATCTTCGCGGGGGTACCGGGATTGTCCGCGTTGGGCGCCGACGTAGGCAAGGCTCCAAAGGTCGCCGCAGCCTTCGAAGCAAGCGCTCTTCCCGACGCTTGGTCGACCGCCTGGCTGGCAGCAGCCCCAGCCTCTTCGACTTCGCCTCCCGAGAGAGCACATCCGCCGACAATAAATGCGGCACTTAGAAGCAGCGCAGGAACCGCCACCCCTCGTCGTTTCGATTGTGACTGCAGCTTTCGCAATTTCGCACCGTACATAGTGATCCCCCAGATTCGGTTTGGTACAGCGCTCTTGCACGCTCGCTGCCGCCGTATTCTAGCTTCTGACCGCGAAGCGCCAAAGGTATCCCTATATAGGCGCTTCAATAATTGCAGCCGCATGGGGCGTGTGCTTCCCTTCCGCCCCATGCTGGACCCCCGTAGCCTTCAAGAACGACGTGACGAAATCCTCGAGAGCTGCGAATCGCGGCACATCAAGGCAGACGTCGATGGCACGATCGCGCTGCACGAGCAGACGAACGTCCTGCGCACTGCTTTGAACGAAGCCAACCGGCTTCGCAACGAGCATCAAAAGACCGGCAAACAGAAGCTTGACGATGCCGCGCGGGAAGCCCACACGATCGAGGGTCGCCGGCTCAAGGAAGGCGTCTCGGGCCACGAAGAGACGCTTCGAACAGTGGAGCAGGAACTCGACGCTGCGCTTCGTCGGTTGCCTAATTTCCTCCACCCCGAATCCCCTCGCGGCCACGAAGAGGATTTCAATATTCTCGAAACCGTGGGCGAGCCCCGCGATCTAGGTTTTCCGGCCAAGGATCACCTCGAACTCGCCAACGCTCTCGACCTCGTCGACTTCGAGAGTGCGGCAAAAGTCTCGGGACAGAAGTTTTACTATCTGAAACGCGAAGCGGCGCTGCTCGAACTCGCACTCCAGCGTTTCGCGATCGACAAGCTGATGCCTGAGGGATTCATCCCCGTGGTCACCCCGGATCTCGCACGACCGGACGTGATCGAAGGCCTAGGGTTCAGCCCCCGCGGTGAAGAAACCCAGATCTACTCCGTGGCCGATCATGAGCTCTGCCTAATCGGCACCTCGGAGATCACCCTCGGCGGCATGTACGCCGACACGATCTTCCAGGAAGAAGAACTGCCGCTCAAACTCGCGGGCATCTCTCACTGCTTCCGAACCGAAGCCGGCGCTCATGGCCGCGAGAGCAAGGGCCTCTACCGCGTGCATCAGTTCACGAAGGTCGAGATGTTCGTGTTCACCCGACCGGAAGATTCCGAAGCGCAGCATCAAGAACTGCTTCGTCTCGAAAAGTCGATCTTTGATGCGCTCGAAATCCCATACCGCGTCATCGACATCGCAAGCGCTGATCTAGGCGCTCCCGCTTATCGGAAATTCGATCTCGAAGCCTGGATGCCCGGTCGCGGCGATGCCGGCGAGTACGGCGAGATCACCAGCACGTCGAACTGCACGGACTTCCAAGCGCGCCGCCTCAAGATTCGCTTCAAGCGTGCTGGCGAAAAGAAGACTAATGAATTGGTGCATACGCTGAATGGCACGGCAGTTTCAAACGCGCGAGCGATTGTTGCGCTGCTCGAAAACCATCAGCAGGCCGATGGCAGTATCACGATCCCGAAGGCGCTCGTCCCTTATATGGGTGTCGACCGGATCGAGCCGCGCTGAGCTTTTGGCCGAAGCGCCTCGCAGCTTAGTCCTCGGCACCGCTGGGCATATCGATCACGGCAAGACCTCCCTCGTTCGCGCGCTCACGGGTCGCGACCTCGACCGTCTTCCTGAAGAAAAGACGCGAGGCATAACGATCGAATTGGGTTTCGCGCCCCTCGACCTCGCCCAGGATCTCCGTGTCGCGATCGTCGACGTTCCGGGCCACGAAAAATTTGTGCGAACCATGGTCGCCGGCGCCAGCGGACTCGACCTCGTCATGCTCGTTGTCGCGGCAGACGAAGGAGTGATGCCTCAGACGCGAGAACATGTGGCGATCTGCGAACTCTTAGGTGTCGACCGTGGCCTAGTCGTCCTCACGAAAGCCGACCTCGTCGACGAAGAGATGATCGAGCTCGCAACCGAGGATGTGCGTGACGCCCTCGCCGGCGGCCCCCTTGCAGAACTTCCAATTCTCGAGGTCAGCTCCGAAACCGGCCAAGGGATCGATCAACTTCGAGAAACCCTCGAATCCATTGCCCGAGCCATGCCGGAGCGAAACGACGATGGGCGTCCCGGAAGGCTTTATGTCGATCGCACTTTCACCAAGCATGGCTTCGGCACCGTCATCACTGGGACTTGGTCGGGACGAACCCGAAAGCTGGGCGACACGATAGCCATCGAGCCCGGGGCGCGAAGTGCAAAAATTCGCGGCCTAGAACGTCACGGCGACGCCGTCGACGCGACCGAATCCGGGGCGAGAATCGCTGTCAACTTACAAGGCCTTGGCACCGACGAGATTGGCCGCGGCGATCTGCTGACAGAAATCGATGCGGTTGATCCTACGCATATGTTCGACGCGGCCGTGCGGTGGCTCGGAAGCAAATCACTCCCGGACGCCGTCTCCGTCGAGCTCCTCACGGGTACCGCGGAACGTCGCGCTCGCGCCGCGATCATAGGCACCGCTCCGATCGAGACCGGCGACCGCGGATTCCTCCGCATTCACATAGACGCCGACAGCGAAGGCCTTCCCCTCCTGCCCGGTGATCGTTTCGTCTTGCGTGGCTTCGCCCGTGATGCTGGAGTCGGATCGACCCTCGGCGGTGGGGTCGTGCTCGACACAGCCCCGCCACATCGCAGGCGACGCGACCCTGCGTTGCATGCCGAGCTTCTACGGCTCGCCGAAGGCGACGCGTCCGTTGGCCTCGAAATTCGCATCGCTCGCGCTGGGCTCGAAGGGCGCGGGACCGAGGCCTTGATGCGAGAGACAGGGCTCCACCCCGACACCCTTGCAACCTTGCTAGGCGGGCTCGCGACTGACGAGCGCATCGAGCAACTCGATGGGGGGCTCTGCCTCGGGCGTTCCTCTGCAGACCGCCTTATGCAACAGCTGCGGGATCATCTCGACAGCTATCACGACGAAAACCCGCTGCAGGCAGGTATGCCGCGTGCTGCGCTGACGGGGACACTTCCGGAAAATGTTCCGAATGGCGTCGGCGGGGCGCTGCTTATTCGGCTCGCGGATCGTGGCGACCTAGCAATCCAGAGTAACCTGGTCGTCCGAGCCGGCTTCGCGTCTAGTCTCGATGCCAAACAAGAGGCCATCGCGGAAATGCTTCGTGCTCGGTTTTCTTCCGCTGCACTCGATGCTCCCGCGCTCAAGACGATTGCAGAAGAAAGCGGCGAGGACGAAAACCGCCTCCGTGCAATCGCGCACTACTTAGAGCGGAGTGCCGAACTCGTGGCTGCACCCGACGATCTTTTCTTCGACCGCGCCTCGGTCGAAAAGCTGATCGGGCAGGTTGTCGCGCATTTCAAAGACAACGAAGAGCTCGACACTCAAACGCTCAAGGCCATGATCGGCACCAGCCGGCGGACCGCAGTTCCGCTGATGGCGCTACTCGACGACCTCCAAGTCACCAGACGACACGCAAGCATGCGCCGCTTCATTGGGTCAGAGCCGCGCTGGTAAGTACAGTTAGGCGCGATGTTATCCATAGAGTCCTACGGCACGGGCCCTATTCGATCGACGCTTCAATCGCCGCTAGGACTCGTTCGGGCTCACTTCGCAGCATGTAGTCGTCGGTCTGATCGATCCAACACACTTTGCCCGTCGCGTCTACCAGGAAGGTCGTCGGAATCGGCATACCCGAAATCCCCTTAGGGCCCAGGTTGACCGGGTTTCGCAAATTGAGCTGATCTGTCACAACGAGATCCGGATCTGCCAACTGCGTCCCGATCATCCCGTGCTTGTCTTTCCCAGCACAAATCTGCTCAGGCGTATCCGTCGAAATCGCGACGAGGGCTATGCCTTTTCGGTCCAGCGTCGGTCGAAGCTCTTCCCATCGCCGTAACTCGGCGACACAGTAGGGTCACCAATGGCCGCGGAAAAACTTCATGAGGTAGGGCTTGCCTCGAAGGCTCGATAAATCAAAGTCAACGCCATTTTCGTCCGGCGCGACTAACGCAAGCATTTCGCCGCCAACTGCGACTGCGGGAATATTCGGCTTTTGGCTGCTCAGAAGGCGTAATGCAGGAAAGCCGAACCCTACGGCGACCGCGGGAATCGCAAAGGCCGTCGAGAAGAAGCCGCCCTCCGAGATCGCGACTAACCCGAGCACGCCTGCGCTCAGAAAGAGCGCCTGGAATCCCAACCTATTGCGCGGAATCTCGACACGTTCAATCAACTGAAACCAAATCCAGCCAGTCGCGCCGACGATACCGAGGGCAATAAGTCCGAGCATGCGACCTCTCCATTGCCGACACGAGGCGAGAGTGAGTCACACCAACGAATTCCGACAGGGACAGCTTACCTAATCGGCGGGGCCACGCGTAGAGACTCAATGGCTCGGTCGATCCAAACCGAAAGTTGCCCCGCCATGTTCGTTTCGCCCACAATCGGCATAACTCCGAAGTAGACGACAATCACGGCACAAATCGCCAAAACGAACTGCTCGTTCGAGAGCGCACGACTTGCACCGCCAGAACCATCCGAGGGTCGAAGCATCGCTAGTAACGGACGGCTAATTGCCATCAGCGCAAGCACCGTCGCTCCTAGCCCGATCAGAAGCGCGACCCTATGACCACCATGCTCAAGCGAAGCCAGGGTTCGAAAGCGCGCCAGAAAACCGATCGTCCCTGGCAGCCCGCCGAGCGAAAGCAGAAAGAGCCCGAAGAGTCCCGCCCGAACAGGACTTTCCTGCATCATGCCCGCCAGATCCCCGACGTGCTCGCAGGCGCGCTCGTGGTGACTGAGCGAACTCAGCGTTGCCATGACACCAGCGATCGAAACCCCGGAGGCAATCAAGCCGAGAAGCAGCGCACGGGCACCGTCTCCCTGAACTTCGACCAGGGCCAAAGTCAGAAAGCCGATTTGTCCAACGACCAGCCAACCGACCAGGCGCCGGAGCCCAACTTGGATGAGCGCCATGGCGTGTCCCCACACCAAAGCCACAGCCCCAAGTATCGTCAACAATTCGGGGATGCGCGCGCCAATGCTTCCTGGCTCCGCTAAAAGCGGGCCCGGCGCAGCATGCAACACTCGCACTAACACGAGAAACGTTGTCGCTTGCGCGATCGTCGACACATGTGTCGTCACGAAGCTTGGCGCGCCCTCGTGCACGTCCGGCGACCATGGATGAAAAGGAGCGATAGCAGCACGAGCAATCAGCCCGACTAAAACCAGGGTCAAACCGACTGAATAGAAAAGCGAGGTGGAGGCCATCACCAAATCGGCGCCGGCAAGTGCCGAAAAATCAAGGCGACCGGTCGCGCCGTACAAAAACGCGACCCCATGCGCCAAAACGAGGCTCGCAAAAGCGTGAGCAAAGAACGCCTTGAGGCTCGACTCACTAGAGGAAAGCCTGCGCGAATCAATTGCGACCAAGGCGATCATGGGAAGCCACGCCACTTCGAAGGCGATCACCATCACTAACATGTGATCCGTGACTAACGCACACATTGATCCGGTCCAAGCGAAAAGCAAGAGAGCGATAGGCTCTGCCGGTCGGCTTCGCGCCATTCCGAAATGCGTGAGGGAAAGACTCAGGACCATCCCAGCAGCGAGCACGACATAGCCGAGTCCGAAAATGCCGAACGTATCAAGCTCCAGCAGACTTCCATAGAAACGGCGATCGTCGAAGCCGAGAGTGATGGCGACTCCCGCGAGCGCGAGAGCGGCGACCGAACCAAGCCGAATGCCCGAAAGGGCCGTCGAACGTGCTCCTGTCTCCGCGGCGTTTCGTGGCGCACCCGTAAGATCGAAGGCGAGTACCAACAGAGCACCGATAGCCGGCAACCAGACCGGATTCATCGCCCCTCTCCAATGCGAGCGACGGCGAGCGTCGCACCCGCAGCGCCCCGACTCCGTCGAGCGACCCCAGAAGGCACCTCGCTCTCGCCCGGAGCGCCTCGCTCAGGCGATTCCTCGGAGACAACAGAGCGGCGTTCCATTTGATAGAGCAACTCGAGCACAGCGGGCTCGACGCGCCGCAGCACGGGATTCGGATAAACCCCGATCGCGATAATCGGTAAAGTGATCGCCAGCAGAATACCCCGCTCTAATCGATCGAGATCGATTAGGCCACGATTCGCCGGCTCGTCTACGGGTCCCAAAAAGAGCCGTCTCTGTACCCAAAGTAAATACGAGGCGGCCACCACCATCGCGAGAAGCGCGAACACCGAGAGCGTGCGCCGTGTCTCGAGGCTCCCCAACAGAACGAATAGATCACCCACGAACCCGCCTAATACCGGCAGTCCCATAAGCGAAAGCACCATCACGCCAAAGAAGAATGCGCAAACAGGCATCGGTTTCGCGAGACCGCCGAAGGCGGCAACCTCCGTCGTGCCGCGCCGCTGGGCCAAAAACCCGGTCAGCAGGAAGAGCCCGGCGGTTGCGAGGCCGTGGGTTAGAAGCTGCAGCACCGATCCCGTGAGCCCCTGTACGTTCAGAGTCGACATACCGAAGAGCGAAAACCCTGCGTACCCGACCGATGAATACGCCAAGAGCCTATTGAGTTCCTTTTGGACTAATGCGATAAGCGACGCATACCCCAAAGCGAAAATGCCTAGGACGGAGAGTGCCGGCCCCGCGGCCTCGGCTGCATCCGGCGCAAGCGGCAAAGCAAAGCGCATCCAACCCATTGCCGCGGTTTGTATGAAACCCGTTGCGAGAAAAATCGAAAGACCGGCTGGGGCCGCCGCATGCGCTGCGGGTAACCAAAAATGCATTGGCACGATCGGAAGCCGAGTCGCAAGCGCCAGAGCGAACGCGAAGAAGATTGTCCATTGCTCTTCGACTTCGAGCCGTACATCGAGAAGCGTCCGCGGATCATTTCCCGAAATCGGGGAAATCAAATCAAGCGTTGGTGCGCCGAGCTGCGAAAAGCTCATCTCGTGCAAGATAAACATCGCGAAGAGAAGTCCCGCGAGTCCGATCGATTCGGTAGCCCAGATGCGCGAAGCCGCCCGAGCGCTACCCACCCCACCCCAGCGTCCCAGCCACAAAAGAATCGGTACGAACGTAGCGGCCCAAAAGAAAATAAAGACGAGCAAATTCGTAGCGACTAGCGAGCCGAGAAGTGCGGATTCCAGCGTAAGCGTCACGAGTATACGCGCCATAACGTCGTCTGCGGCCTCTTCTTCCCTCGCAGATAGCAGCGCCAGAGGCACCAGCGCAGTCGTCGACAAAAGGAAGCACAACGAAATTCCGTCAATGCCAAAGCTGAGCGTCGCGCCTAATGCCGGAGACCACGAAATCGATTCGACGACCTGCAGGCCCAGCTGCTCCACATCGAAGACCTCGATCACAAGATAAACGCTGGCCGCGAACACGAGCACCGTTGAGGCAACCGAAAGCCCCCGCCACGCGGAGTTCGGCAGGCGGGGTGCTCCGACGATTTGCAGAGCGAGGGTGAGCACGACCATCGCTGCCGCCGTCGCGGCGGGCAATGCCACGATCGCCGTCAGCAAGAAGCCTTCGAGTGAGTCCAGGAGATCCATCTCAGACCACCATCCAACTCACGACAACTAAGACAGTCAGCAATCCGAGCAGTGTGTAGCTCTGCAAACGTCCATTCTGGAGTCGACGAAAAAGATTCCAAACGATCTGACGACCGAGTCCAGAACCTCCCGAGACGACGACGCGATCTATGAGCTGAGTCTCGATGCCGCGCACAAGGGCGAATTGGGAGAGCCACCTGAGTGGGCGCACAAGCAGTAAATCGTAGCCGCGCTCGATGTACAGCATTTCTCGCGTCGCCTCGATTGTTCCCCGAAGCACGGGATGCTTTGGCTCGCCACGATAGCCCCGACGCGCATAACGAAAGCCTGAAGCTAAAATGCCGATCAAGACCGAAATAGACATGAGCCCAATCAACGCGCCTCGTTCGAAACCCAACAACTCTGGGTCCGGGGCACCAGGAATCGAACTCGTGAGGAAGAATCCAATCGAGTCCATCTGTTCTGTTGGGGCACCGAAGAGCTCAGCCCAAAATTGTGAGGGCGTGAGCAGCCCGGCCAAGACAGCCATAACCGCAAGCGCGGTCAAACTATGTTGCCGCCAACCCGTCGGATCATTGAGCTGGCGCTCCACTAGGCCGCCCGGGCGAACGTTGCCCCAGAATATCAAGAAGAAGGCTCGGCCTAGCGCAAACGCCAAGACGCCAAGACTCGCGATCGCGACCATGAGCACGAGATCACTTTCGGGTCGTTCCGAAATCCATAAGAACGCGAGCAACTCTTCGATCGGAAAAAAATTCGCAAAGGGCGGGAAGCCGACAAGAGCAAGAGCGCCAAGGCCGAAGACCCCTTGGGTCCACCGCATTCTCTGCGAGAGTCCACCCATCTTCCGAAGATCCGACTCTCCCTTCAAGGTCGTGAGAACCACGCCCGAAGCTAGGAGCAAAAGCGCCTTCACGAAGCCATGGGTCAGGAGCAGGAAGGCGGCCGTCGAATATGCACCAACACCGATACCCACCACGACCAAGCCCATAACACTTGACGTCGTAAGCGCTAAAAGCCTCGACAGGTCGAGTTGCGTTGCTGCAGCCAAACTAGCGAGCAGCATAGTCGCGCTTCCAGCGGCGATCAGGATTTCCAGCGCAGCCGGCGCCGTATCCAGAAGAAACGCAAAGCGGAGCAGCACATAGATACCGACGACCACGGTCGTCACAGACTGCATCAAGGCATTCGCCGTGACAGGTCCGGCCGAGGCGTGTGGCAACCAGAAGTGCAGCGGGAGCTGAGCGCATTTCGTGAGCGCCGCGAGGACCAATCCAAAGCCCACGATCTCAAGAAGCAGCGGCGCCTCACTAAAGCCATAGGAGAGCCAAAGTACGCCCTGCCCTTCGAGCAAACGGAAGGCTGCTTCGATGCCACGGAACGTCAATACGGGCGCGCCCGCGCGAGAGAGTCCATCGAATAGCAAAAGCATCGCAGCGAGAAGACCAAGGTCCCCCACGCGCCCGATCACAAAGGTCTTCGCCCCCGCGCGAGATGCATCTCGGTCATCGAACTGAAACGACGCGAAGAGTTGCGACGCTATGCCTACACCGGCCCATCCAAGAAAGAAGAGCAGAAGATTATCAGCCAGTACGAGTACAAGAGTCGATCCGACGAGTAGATCGAGCATCGCAAAGGTCCGGTGTGCAACTTCCCGACCGATCAACCCGCTCGCAAATTGTCCGATCGCGTAAACGTAGACAGAGAGCGCGATTGCGGTAATCGCGACGCAGAAGACCGCAGACAGAGGATCGAATTGGAACGTGAGTTCCGCGGAGAAACTCCGGGGACCAACGCCGCCGCCGATCCACGGGCCGACTGTATCGAGAATGGGTTGGTAGCCGCTCGAGCTCACTAGATCGGAAAGCGATAGTACGCTGAGGCCGAATGACGTGGCGAGGGCGGACATCGAAATCGCCCAGATTGTCCGGTCCGAAATTCGTGCCCGCACGAGTCCGATCAGCAAGCCGTGAGCGATCGCAGCCATAAAGGGCAGCAACGCAATCCAGCGGATCGTCCAACCGCTCAGGTCATTTTCCCATGCACCCAAGCGCGGCTACCCCTCGAGCAATCCGGCGTCCTGAGCATCCAGGGAGCCACGTCGCGCGATTCGTGCCACGACAATTGAGAGGCCAAGTGCGACTTGAAGTGCCCCTACAAGTGCGGCGCAAAAAATTATTGAACCCGACCCGAGTTCATCTTCGGTGCCCAGCCGGAGATTGCCCATGGCCATCGCCGAAAGCACAACCGAGAGCCAGCCATAGAGCACGCCGACGAGCATGCCAATCAAACTACGGCGCCAGAGCAAGCCAAGCATCGCCACCCAGAACAGTGCTAGCGCGCCCACAATGAGCATTACGGTGGAAGGCATGTCTAACGCTCCTCGCCGTCGCCGCGCAGCAACATCAAGCTTGCAAGCAGAACCGACGCAAGTGCGAGCCCGATCAGGATCGCAAGATCCCCGCCTTCACCGAATAACAAGGCCCCCACTTCTTCGGAGCCACTAAAAGTGGAGTCCGTGACTGCATGAGAGATCGAAGCGCTCATCGCCGCCGCTTCGCTGATCAAGCCTTTCCCAAGCAGTACGAGACCGACTCCGACGAGTACGAATGCTAAACTACGCGCTAACCAAGTTCCCCAATCCGTCGGAGGAAGATGATCGCGATCGACATCAACGAGCATCCATCCGAATAGCTGCACGATCGCCAAAACAAGAGCAGCCACGATTACTGCAAAAATCGCGGCGTAGCCTCCTTCGGCCTGCACCAGCGCAAACGTCAGCGCCGCGACGGATACGACTGCGGCCGCGACGGAGCGGGTGAGGTTTCGGCCAAGGACAACCGACATGAAGGCGGCTACGAAGGCTATGCCTAGAGAAAATATGGCTCCCTGGCTCCCTGGATCGGGAGCCATCATAAAGCACCTCCTGCTGCTAGGCGCGCGAACCAAAGGCTGAGCGCCGCAACGAGCAAGAGATTCGCCCACGCTAAAGGAATGAGACGACGAGTGGCGAGTCGCAGAGTACGATCATCGCGAGCACTCGCCATGATCCGTGCAAGCCGTGTAGAAAATGCCAGTACGAGAAGCATCTTCATAACAAAACTTCCGAGGAGGATTGTGGTCACGATCAAACGCGGCACGGCCTCTCCGTAATAGGGTGCCAGTCTCGTAAGAACCACACCTGGGTCGAGAAACGGAATCGAACCCGCCCCGAGGAAGAGCGTCACAAAGAGCCCAGCCGCGAAGATTCGGGCCAAGCGCGCATCAAAGCGCGACCAATACAGATCCGACGGATCTGCATCGAGCCCCGCACCCGAGAGATCAAGACTCCCGGTGGCGGGATCGTCGACCCTCGGCGAAGTCACCCAGAGCGCGATAGCGGGCGCGAAGAGCAGAGCCGTGAGCGGCTGCACGAATAGATTCCACGAGGGCAGCGGCCAGGCACGAAGCGTGTCTTCCCAACCCGGAGCAAGCGTAACTAGAAAGCCAACCAATGCTTCGATCGGAAGCTGCTGACTAGACACAATGTCGTGTAGGCGAAGCGATCCGGCGTCGATCGCGAGCGGAGCCAGCACGATCGTCAGCAAAGCCATCGATGCGATCGCCCGACTCGATTGTCGCGCGCTGCCCATTCTCGACCATGGACTGCGTTCCGCGAGGCCCACGGAGATTCTCGCAAATGCGATAAAGAGCAGAATTAGAGCGATGAGCGCCAAGCCCTGTTTGGCGTCAAAAAGCACGAGTGCCGCACCTTCGCCGCCGCCCCACGCCCCGACAAGAGGCAGCATGGCCAAACCGATAAAGAGAGCGGTCGCACCCAAGCCTCGGGCCACCGCACGCAAAACTTGCTGATGATCGGCAACCACCGAACGTGGCCGTGCTAGGCGAGCGAAGCCCGCAAGCATGCGCGCCGTCAATGCGCGAGACGGAGGATGTACAGGGTCCCCGCCCCAAAGGGCGCGAGTTGGCGCGAGCGATGGACGTTCCGCTCGAACGATGAGACGACTGCTGCGCTCGAATTTCGAAAGCGCGGCGAAGCCGATCGCGGCAACGACACCCCAAACCATGGCCAATAGAAGTGCGTTCATTCGTCGCTACTCCGCCGCCGCGCGTGCAGGGTTACGAGCAAAGTAGGGAGCGCGATCGCGAGTGCCGCGGGAATCGCGGCGACGCCTAACGAGGAAAGCGAGGCCGCGGCGGGGACGATCAATAGCGCGACGAGCGCCATGAAGAAGGAGCCCATCAAGCCGCGATGCAAGAGGACAGCGTGACGCGGGGAGCGGCGAGCCTTCTGGGAGGTGCCGAAGGTGATCGCTTGGACGACCAGGGAGGCGCTTGGACGCACGGGGACTTGGCTCCGCACCAGCGCAGCGAGCGCTGGGACGAAGAAGAGCCCCGCTAGGACGGCCATCAAGAAGAGCATCGCCGACATGCGCGACCCATCGGTCCAATAGATCCTCGGATCACTCGCGAGATTTAGAATTCCGGGCCGGCCCATTTTCGCGGGCAGACGAGCGGAAGCAAAATTACGGTGTGACGGTGATCGATCGAACGGGCTGCGGGGGGTGTCCTGGAGATGGCTGGCCATCCCGCAGGGAGTCGCAAAAGTAGCCGTATACCCCCGGAACGTCAATCAAATTGGCTTTCTCGACGGCCCCATCGAGAGTCTATCCCGACTGGCCCCCTCGGGCGCGCCTGGAATGGGGTGGTACCGTCGGAGTCGTGGGTACACCGACCGCCGTTCTTGGGGCAGGTAGCTTCGGCACCTGTCTCGCCATGCTCTCCGCGCGTGATCACGATGTCAAAATCTGGTCTCGACGGGAGGATGTCGCCGAATCGATTAATCGAGACCGTCGTAATTCTCGTTACCTGAGCAACTTCGAGCTCCCGGACCGGATCGAGGCGACGACTGACCTGCGAGACGCCTTGGCCGGGCGGGAACTCGTGATCATTGCCGTCCCGAGCCATTCCCTGCGCGAAGTCATGACGGCCGCCGCTCCCTACGTCGAGCCCGGCGCGATCGTTGTATCCGCCGTCAAGGGGATCGAGTTCGAAACCGGCAAGACCATGCACGGCGTCCTGGAAGACGTCCTCGACGAGGAACATCATCCTCGCTTGGTAGCGCTCTCGGGCCCGTCCTTCGCCGCCGAAATTGCGGACCAACAACCGACGGTCGTCACGATCGCCTGCCGCGAAGAGGCCTTCGCGATCTCCGTGCAAGCAACGCTCTCAACTCCTTGGTTCCGGTGTTACACAAACCACGACATCATCGGCGTCGAGATTGCTGGCGCCCTCAAGAACGTAATCGCGATCGCGATTGGCATGTGTGACGGCATGAAGACCGGGCACAACGCCCGCGCCGCACTCATGACCCGCGGCCTCGCCGAGATCACTCGGATCGGCGTCGCTCTCGGAGCAGAACCCGAGACCTTTCTAGGTCTCGCCGGCATGGGCGATCTCCTCCTGACTTGTACTGGCGACCTCTCGCGAAATCGCCGGGTGGGCCTCGGCCTCGGCCAGGGACGAAAGCTCGACGAGATTGTCGCCGAGCTTGGCGAAGTAGCGGAGGGCGTTCGCACAACTCACGCCGCTTGCCGTCTCGCACAGAGCCTGGGCGTCGACGCCCCGATCGCGAACCAGGTCCGTATGGTTCTGGACGGGGAGAAGAGCCCCGAAGAAGCGGGAAAGAGCTTGATGACGCGCCAGCTGAAAAGCGAGCGGGATCAGACACGCGCTCGGTAGACGCCGGCAGCGCTCGACTCTATCGGCGCTTCTACTTGCTCCCCATTTCGCATCTAATTGCTTTAGGAGAACACATTCGCAAATAAATTCTCACCTCGTGCGAGGACGAAACCCCCTGGAATCGCTAGGTTTCAGTCATTCTGAAAACCGTTTTCGATTTAAGTTGGCGAGCGCGAGTGAAATTCCGCCTGCCTCACCCCAATGACGCTGCCCTCCCCGGATCGCCCCGCGACCTATGTCCCAACAGACGATCTCTCAACCTCTCATATCTCACGCGACTGAATCCCACTCGACCGGCTCCCAAGAAGAGACCCTCGACCGGATTTCCCGTGGTGCCTTCGTGCGCGTGGTTGCCGTGGATGGCGGCGACGCGATCGCGCGGCGTCTCGATGATCTCGGACTTCGCGTCGGCGTCGAGGTCGAAGTCATTCGCCAGGCGCCACTCGGTGACCCGACCGTTTTCGAGCTACACGGGTATCAACTATGCCTGCGACGCACAGAAAGTCAGCGCGTTCGCGTGAGCCCCTCCGCACCCTCTTCGTCCGAAATAAACAAAGCGGGCGCCGCGTCATGAGCGCCTCAAGTCTCGAGCCGACTGGCAATATTTTCGGACTCGTCGGCAGCCCGAACGCAGGCAAAACCACGCTCTTTAACGCGCTCACGGGAATGCGCGCCCGGGTCGGAAATTATCCCGGGGTCACCGTCGAAAGACGCGAAGCCAGCCTCCCCCTCGATGGCATCACCTCCACTCTGATCGACCTCCCCGGCACCTACGGACTCGAACCGATCTCCGCGGATGAAGCGGTTGTCGGCGATGTCCTCGAGGGCCGCGTCGAAGGCATCACCCCCCCGGACGCCTTGATCGTCGTCGCGGATGCCTGCTCGCTCTCCCGAAGCCTACCCTTTATCGGCGAATCCATGCACCTTGGCCGGCCCGTCTGCGTCGTCCTCACCATGCTCGACGAGCTGGCGGCGCGCGGTGGAAAGATCGACCTCGAACGATTCGAAGCAGCCCTAGGCGTCCCAGTCGTGGGCGTCGTTGGCCATCGCGGCCGCGGACTCGATCGCCTCCGAGAAGTCCTCACCCGCCCAAACGAATGGTCCACGCCTGCGATCCTGCCGCCCGAAGACCGCGCCGAACGCGCCGGCTGGGCGGATTCAATCATCTCGCACGTGATCGAAGAGCGGCCAACACGACATCAACTAACCGAACGCGTCGATCGGATCGTGCTCCACCCGGTCTGGGGCTCACTGCTCTTTGCCGCAGTGATGGTCACTTTCTTTCAGCTGATCTTCAGCGCCGCCGGTCCCGCTATGGATTTGATTGACGGCACGATTGCGAGTCTCGCAGAAAGTGCCCGCGCGGCTCTTCCCGCAGGCGGATTCGCAGATCTCGTAGCTGACGGCTTGATCGCCGGCGTCGGCTCCGTCGTGATCTTCCTGCCCCAGATCGTCATTCTCTTCTCCCTCCTCTATCTCCTCGAAGACATCGGCTACATGGCGCGCGCCGCCTTCGTAATCGATCGCCTAATGGGTCGCATTGGCCTCGAGGGGCGCGCCTTCGTCGCCCTGCTCTCATCCTACGCCTGCGCGGTCCCCGGCATCATGGCCACCCGAACGATCCCGTCACCTCGGGATCGCCTCGTCACTATTCTCGTCGCGCCCTTGATGACCTGCTCCGCACGACTGCCGGTCTACGCCCTCTTGATCAGCGCCTTCGTTCCCGACGAAAAAGTCTGGGGCCCGATTGGATTGCAGGGCCTCGTCCTGCTCGGGCTCTACTTTGGAGGTGCGGTCGCCGCGCTTCTCGTCGCCGCCTTCTTCAAGAAGACTTTGGTACGCGGCGATGGTCTGCCTTTCGCCATGGAACTCCCGACCTATCGCTGGCCGACTCTCCGGGTTTGGGCGAGTCAGGTTTACGAAAGTGCGTGGGCGTTCTTGCGGCGTGCCGGCACGATCATTTTGCTCGCTTCGGTCGTGCTCTGGGTAATGCTCTCGTATCCGAAGGTCGACGCGCCGGCAGGCCTCGATGCCCAAGCGGCGGCGGCTTACTCCCTTGAGCGGAGCGCAGCGGGGCGTCTCGGCCATGCAATCGAACCTGCGATCGCCCCTCTCGGCTTTGACTGGAAGATCGGCGTGGGCCTGATCGCCAGCCTCGCCGCTCGGGAGATTCTCGTCGCGACCCTCGCCCAGATCTATGCGACCGAGGGCGGCGACGATGAAACCAGTCCGTCTCTACGGGACGCCCTGCGTGCCGATACGCATGCGGATGGGCGACCGGTCTTCGATGCGCCGACGGTCGGAGCGCTGCTCGTCTTCTTCGTTTTCGCGCTGCAGTGCACCTCGACGATCGCCATCATCAAGCGTGAGACGAATTCATGGCGCTGGCCGGCCTTCGCGTTCAGCTATCTCTTTGTCATGGCATACAGCGCAAGTTTTCTGACGTATCGCGCGATCTCGTGGCTGGCCTGATCTCGGGTACCCTCCGGCTATGACTATGTATTTGGTACGGCCTCATCTCTTGCTCACGCGCTCTTGCCTAGTGCTTCTCGCTCTAGTCTTTTCATTGGGCACCCTGCCCGGATGCGCGGCACGAACCGTTCGCCACTCGGTCGTGAAGCAGAATCTGATAGAGATGGATCTCGTTCGCGAGGTCAAGATCTTTAGTCTCGTCGAGCAGGACTTTGAGCACCCCACGATCATCTCCGTCCCGCGCCTAATGAATATTCTGAACGCGATCGAAGTCGAGATGAAGGCCGACAAGACTGGCGTCATTCGTCAGCCTGCCTTTCATGAAGAAATCATCGAACAAACCGCTGCGGCACTCGCCCAGGGCCTCGCCGAAGCTTCGCCTAACGAAGAAGTTGGTATCAAGTCGATCCGCAAAGAGCGGCGCCTGGGCGTCTTCTACCAAAAGTTCATGACCTCCTTCTTGGCGCACGTAAAGGACGGGCATCTCTACATTTCGATTCGGCGTGTCGACTGGCTGGTTCCCCAAGCCGCCGAAGACGGAAAACTCCCCGAACCTGGGCATCATCGGAAGGATATGGATTTCCGTGTCGTCAGCGGCGATCCGATCTTCTTCGCGGGGGTTCAGGACCTCGAGATCGATTGGCGAAACGACGTTTTCCGGAAGGCCTTCCAGTTACCCGGAAGCACGAAGGGCGAGAAGAAGCGACGTGAGGTGCTGGACTCAATTCCAGTCCCAAAGGAAGAACTCTCTCCGAAGCAAAAAAGAGAAATCGCGATCGATCAACTGACGCCGGAACAGCTGCGTGCGCTCGCCGACCTCGAAGAAGAGCGTCGCGGCGGCAATATCACTGAAACGGCCTACCAGCGCGCGCGGCGGCAACTACTCCGCGAGCGCTAAGCCCTTCCGGCCCGCCCCTTATTGGTCATCCCTAATCTTCCTAATCAGGCCGAAGAACGATCCGTCGATTGAGGGGTCTACCCCCTACTTGTTTGCCACCGATCAGCCGATGGAGAGCGAGTTGGTGGCGAACTTCGCGACCGCCGGGCCGCCAGTCTCATCTAATGATCACCCCACACGATTTTTCACCGCTACCTTCGGCCACCTTTCTTCAACTCACACCTGATTGCGTTGCACTCATAATGTCGCCGCATGAAGGAGACCCCGTTCGATGACGACTCTGATCCAGATCCTAGGCATCGCGATAATGGCCATCATTGGCTTCCGCATACCCAAGGGCAAGACCCGTACACGCATCTTCACGCTCCTCAAAGCGTGGATCACTGTGTTCGCATTTTGGATGCTCTTCAGTCACCAGATCGATGGGGTGAGTGTTCTTCAGCTGATCATGGATCAAATCGAAAGGATCGACGCAGCGACGTTCTGGACTTTCGTGTTAATTGCAACGGGCATAAAAATTATCGGCATGCTCTCGTCGATGTACCGCTGGATCCTGATGCTGCGTGGGCAGGGCATCGTTCTCCCCTTCCGACACATCTTCGGTTCATTCTTGATCGGCCGCTTCATCGGCACGTTCCTGCCCTCGACCGCTGGTCTCGATGGATACACGCTCTTTGATGCCGCGCGCTTCTCCGGCAAGACTGTTGAAGTAACCGCCGCGAAATTCGTAGAGAAAGTGTGCGGCTTCTCCGGCGTCTTCATGACCTTCCTCGTCGCACTGCCCTTCGGAATAGGCATCTTCGGCGACAGCGCATTTCTCTTCGCATCCATCTCCATCCCGATCGCGCTCGGTGTGATCTCGGGCCTCGTCGTGGTCCTCCTCTTTCCGGGCTTCGTACAGTGGATCCTCGAAAACGTCCCGGTCCCGGCGAAGGCGCGTATCAAGGGCCTCGTCACCCGCATTTCGAATTCCGCCGCTGCCTATCGCGGGCATCCGCGCCTCGTCTTCCAGATTCTCTTCCTATCCTTCTTGGTCCACTTCACAACCGCCGCCATGTATTACTTCACAGCGCTTGCAATCGGCGCCGATGGCGCAGAATTCTGGAAGGTCACATTCGGTTCCGCCATCCAGATCTTCGTCACCGTGATCAGCCCCTTCACGATTGCAGGTGAAGGCATCCGCGAAGCAGCGCAATTGGTGTTGCTAGGCGAGCTTATCGGCCCGGCGGAAGCAATCGTTTCCGCGGCGCTCGGATTCTGGGCTGCTGAAGCACCCACCATGCTCGGATTCTTCTTCTGGTGGGCACGTGGCGAAGACTACAAACCAGCCTTTGCCCGAGTAGACGGCGAACAGGTTGACTACGAGGCCGCAGCGATCGCTGCCTCAAGCCTCGAAGAAGATGTCGACCTCGAAGCCGGTGAAACCGCTGCGACGCCTCTTGGCGAGCGCATGTGGCGCGCACCCTCTGCCGGCGCATTTGCAGGCATTGCCGCAGGTCTCGTTATAGGCCTAGGCGAAGCGTTCGTGATTTATAGCGGCGGCCTCGGCACCGAAAGCCAGGTCTTCTGGTTCGGCCCCTTTCTTTGGGCCACCGTGCTCGGCGGACTCTCTATTGTCGGCGGCATCTTCCTCGCGACGCTGCCCATGGACAAGAAAGAAATTGGTCATTGGGTTCCGCGTCTAGGATTTGGCGCCTGCTTGATCCCCTTCGGTCTTTTTGTCGTGCTCTTCCGACTGCGGCGCGATGTGTATTTGGAGCAGATGCCGCCCCTCGGCGTAATCCTTCTCGTGCTCGTCGTCGCAAGCGTGTTGCTTGCGCTGATCCTCGGACCGATGCGCAAAGTGCTCGAGCCATTTGCTGAACGGCTCACAACCCCACTCGCGCCGGTCGCGCTTTATATAGTTGGTGTGTTTGGACTCGGCGGTCTTCTCTCGGTCGCGCTTGCTCCGGCTGCAATCGAACAATCAAGTAGCGGCGGCATTGCTCCAGGCCTCAAGTCGAAGCCGAATGTCTTGCTGGTAATGGTCGATACGCTGCGCGCGGACCATCTATCCTGTTACGGCAGCGACCTAAAGACGCCGAACCTGTGCCGTCTCGCGGAGGATGGGACCACCTATCAAGGTTTCTCACATGCCTCTTGGACGAAGCCTGCGACAGCATCGCTCATCACGTCAACGCTTCCGTCGACGCATAACGCGATGTCGAAGCCCTCTTCGCTTTCGCAGGACCTCGTGCTGATCCCGGAAGCCATGCAAGAAGCTGGCTACACGACTGGCGGCGTCGTCTCGAACGTGAACCTCGCGGAAAGCTTCGGCTTCGCCCAGGGCTATGACGACTACTACTACCTCGCACCCGACTATCTATTTGGCTCCAAGGAGTCGAGTTCCAAGCTCATCGTCTATCAATTGGCGCGCACGCTTATTCTCGGAGTCTTCGGCGGCGACGCGACCTACTTCAACGACTTCTATCAGGACTCGGAAGTCGTGAACGGCGTCGCCTTTGATTGGCTCGACAAGCGCAAGGACGAGCGCTTCTTTCTCTTCCTTCACTACATGGACCCCCACGATCCCTACCTCGAGCATCCCTATAACGGCGTCGGTATCTCGCGTGCATCCATGCAGGAACCCGAGCCGGAAATGGCCGAGCGACTCCACGAACTTTATCGCGGCGAGATCGAATACCTCGACGAGAACTTCGGCAAGCTGCTCGCGAAGCTCGATGCTGAAGGCCTCTACGACGACACCGTCATCGTCCTCACCGCCGACCACGGCGAAGAGTTCAACGAACACGGCGGCTTCTGGCACGGCCTCACGCTCTACGACGAACAGATCCATGTTCCGCTGCTCATCAAATGGGCTAAGGACGGAGAACGACCGAACCGCGGCGCCGACTCTGGCATCGCTCGCCTAATCGACGTCGGACCGACGATTCTTGGAACCGCGGGAATCGAAATCCCTGAAACGATGCAGGGCATCGATCTGCGAACGCCCTTCTCGGCTCGCCTCGAAAAAGACCAACAGGTCTTCTCCGAAGAAGACCATGAAGGCAACGTCCTTTGGTCCCTTCGAACGGAGGATGAGAAGCTCATCATCGCCAACGAATACAATCCGCGCGGACTTCCCGAGCGCGAATACTTCGACGTTTCTTCGGATCCGTTAGAGATGGACGGCTACTCGGATCCCGACGCCGAAACCCGTCTCGAAGAGCTCGCCGAATTGCAAAGACTCGCCGCAGAAGGCAAGGCGGTTCAAGGCGAAGACGTCGAAATGGATCTTCCGACCTGCCAGCGGCTCAAGGCTATCGGCTACGTCGAGGATTGCTCGCACCTGAACTAACTAGATTGTAATTGCTGTGGCAGTCACTGGCGGGGGAGGGTTCATTACCTTGAATCGACCGGCCCTTCGAACGGTGTGCCTCTCACTCACGGTCGACAGGCTTCGATTATTCGGGTCATCTAAACCGGAATGGCTGTGATCAGAAACTAGGGTCGACTTTCTAGACCGGTCCCAGATAGTCCGCGTCCTCGCCCACGAACGCCAAATCGGCATCCAGCTCGACCCGCGAATCCTCGGCAAGGCGTTCGTCGTTCATGTGGTCGTTTTTAAGGGCACTGGGCTCGACGGCAACGACGACGAAAGTTTCAGAAACGATTATGTCTGGGCTACCGGGCAAGTGCGAGATGGCAGGTCACGAGCCTCGTTCAGCTACTCGCTCGATACGATGCGTTCGGCGCGGGTGATTTGGATCGAGTTCAGGATCGAGATTTCGCGATCGCCTCGGTCAATCTCGACTTCACGAAAATCATTTCGCTTCGACTCGAGCCTCGCGTGCCTACGCGGCGCGTTGGCCCTTCCCCGGGCGGCGGCGTTAATCTAAACGCGACGATCTAAATGACCTCAAACGCAGAGACCTAGCTTAAATACCTAATAAGGGCCCCAGCTCGTGCATCGAATCGAGCCGCGCAAGCGCACCCGGAAAATTCGCGCCCTCGGTCAGTTCGTTCGGAATCACGACGCACGCCATGCCCGCTTCGGTCGCCGATGTGAGTCCTCGCTCAGTATCTTCGATCACGAGACAGCGCGCCGGATCGACCCCCATCCGCTCCGCCGCCAACTCGTAGGGCTCCGGGTGAGGCTTGTGATGGGTGTAGTCCCCATCCGCCAATACAAACTCGAAATAGGGCAAGAGCCCCGTCTGTTCGTGGATTAATTCGAAATGCATGCGGCCTGAACTGGTCACTATGGCCGTGCGTCGCACGCCTTTTAGGGCCGCGACTGTCTCTTTGACACCGTCGAGAACGCTTATGCCCGCGCGAATCAAGTCGGCATAACGCACTTCGCGAACAGCGCGCATTTCAAGGATCTGTTCGTCGCTGATCCCTTTAGCCGACACCATCTCAAAAACTGTTCGCCCTTGGCGCATAGTGAGGTCGTGATAGACCTCGGTCGAGAGATCGACCCCGACCGTCGCCAAAATCTCTTTCGTCGCCTGCAGGAAGAGCGGCTCCGTATCTACGAGGATGCCGTCGTTGTCGAAGAAGATCGCGTCGAAGCGTTCTTTCAAGTGCCTGCCTTTGTCGAGCGATTCGCGTCTTTGCGCGGCGAAAAATGAAAGCAGTGCCCTGCCAGCCGCAGGGCTCTGGTCCTAATGCTATTCGTCATCTTTTTTGAGATTGAGCGACGCCGAGTTCATGCAGTAGCGAAGCCCAGTCGGCTTGGGTCCATCGGGAAAGACGTGACCGAGATGCGCATCGCATTTCGCGCAGATTGATTCCCTTCGCGTCATACCGGCACTGGTATCAACATTCTCCGCAACCGCCCCTTCCTCAACAGGTTGAAAGAAGCTCGGCCAACCCGTTCCCGACTCGTATTTCGCTTCCGAGCGGAAGAGCGGGTTGTCGCAACATATGCAGTGATAGGTACCCGCGCTTTTTTCGTCCCAGTAGCGGCCCGTAAACGCGCGCTCCGTAGCGGAACATCGAGCGACCTGGAATTCCTCGTCGGAAAGCTTCTCACGCCATTCCTCGTCGCTTCGTATCACCTTGTCTTCGTTCGACATATCTCTTTACTCCTCAATCAAAATTCACGCGCAGTGTTTCGAGCTCTTGCTCGTCCGCGTTAAACGTCATCCAACGAAATGCGGATCGCATTGCCTGTCGCTTCGAAACGAACCACCCGAGGATTTTCGTTTTCTTCACGAAAGCGCAACTTGAGAATCATCAACGAGCCAAGCCCCTGCGCACCTACACCTTCTTCGACGCCACCGGGCCATGCCGCGGTTATGGGCTGGCCCAGCAGACGCCACCAGGGATCTTCCTCGTCGAGAGAGCCGAGTCCCTCGGGCAGTTGCTCCCGGGACTCCAGTGGCTGCACGACCAGGCCCGCATCCGTAGGAGCGATCACCATTCGGCCGACATCAAAGGTCAAAGCCAGCACGCCAACGCTTGCTCCCGCTCGATCAGCTTCTGCACGCAGGATCTTTCCGCGCGCTTCCGCCGCACGCTCGAGAAATTCGAATCCGGTCTCGTTCGCCATGGCGAGTAGTCTACACTCGTCGGTCCTCTAGGAGAACTCTTTGCCCCGCAAGACGATGCTCCCCCCGGACGCCGACGAACTCAAACTCGTGCGGCTCGACGGGCTCGCCGTACGAAGACGTCGCCACGACAATGGCTGGTCAGCGCGCCAACTCGTCCAGGCGATCGAAGAAGCCAGCTTTAACGCAAGTGGGCTCCGCCGCACCCTCACTCCGAACCAGATTCAGGCTGTCGAGGAGCGGGAGGAGCGCATCGCCTACGGTGAACTCCTCTTACTAGCCGATGGCCTCGGTTGCGATCCAAGCGATCTGATCGCCGAAGGCGAAATGTCGAGCAAGCGACCTCGCGCAGGGCTCCACTAAACTTCTCCCGCGGGCCGGCAACAGGCGTCTCCACACCCAAATCACCGTGACGACTTCAGATCCCCCCGCTTTCACCTGATCCCCTCCGAATCGCCAAAAGGACCCACAACTCATGGACTACGTCGAACCCGAAGATGCCCAGCAGCTCCCGGGCCTACGCCTCGCGCTCACGACCGGCGTCCCGGGCCCCTGGAGCGAAGCCGCCAAGTCGATTTTCCATGTGAAGAAGCTCGATTACGTACCGGTCCGGCAAACTGCGATGGACCCGAACGATGCCCTCGTCGCTTGGACGGGCTACCGAAATGCGCCGCAAGCGATCCACGAGGACAGCCCCGCCCGAATCGGCTGGGAAGAAATCCTCGCCCTCGCCGAACGCCTCGCGCCCGAGCCCTCCCTCGTGCCCTCGGACGAACGAGAACGCGCCCTCATGTACGGCCTCTCCCACGCGCTCTGCAGCGAAGACGGCCTCGGCTGGAACCGCCGGCATCAACTCCTGGCCCCCATGCTCAGCCTTCCCGGCGCGGAATCGAATCCCGCCCTCGCTGGCGCAAATTTGTTAGGCGACAGCTATGGCTGGAGCACCGAGGCTACTGCACACGCGGATGCCCGCGTTTGCTCAATCCTTGGGCTCTTTTCCGAACAACTCGCGAACCAGAAGGCAGCCGGGAGCAAATACCTTGTGGGCGACTCACTCACAGCAGTCGACATCTACTGGGCCGCTTTTGCCGCGCTGCTGCGGCCGCTTCCGCCCGAGCAATGCCCCATGCCTGAATCGCTACGAGCTGGTTACGGCGGGACGACGCCGGCGACGGATGCGGCGCTCGACGAAGCGCTGCTGGCGCATCGAGATTTCATCTACGAGACCCATCTCCAGCTACCGCTCTCTTTCTAGACGTCGCCGATACAAGACCTGAAGCGTTCTCCGCTCAAGCGATCAGCCGTTAGTCGAAAGACCAGATGCCGCATCGCGTCGACGCAACGAGCGATTCGGATAGCATCGTCAGGAATTCGTCACGCGACCATTCCTCCGCACCGAACCTTTCAAGATGCTCCGTCGCGACCTGGCAGTCTACGAAAGCGAACTCCCATGCTTCCAGCTGCTTAACAAAGGTTGTGAAAGCGATCTTCGAAGCATCCGGCGCATGCGCAAACATCGACTCGCCGAAAAACGCATTCCCAAGCGAAATGCCGTAAAGGCCACCAACAAGACGCTCTCCCGCTCCTTCGGGGTTTTCCCATGCCTCCACGCTATGCGCAAATCCCAACTCGTGAAGCGTGCAGTAGGCCTCGACCATCTCTTCCGTGATCCAAGTCCCGTCTTGATCCGGACGTGGCGTATCGCGGCATGCCGAAATCACCTCGCGGAATGCAGTGTCCATAGACACACGGTAGGGAGCCGCACGAAGTCGTTTTGCGAGAGACCGGCCTACGTGAATATTTGACGGGCGCAGGACCATTCGCGGGTTCGGCGAGAACCAGAGAATTGGATCTTCGTCGTACCAAGGGAAGACGCCCTGGGCATAGGCCGCAACCAAACGCTCGGGTGCTAGGTCACCTCCGTATCCAAGCAGGCCACGATCGTCAGATTCTCGTGGGTCGGGAAACGGAAACGCAGCCACGACTTCCTCGATCAATTCGCGTGTTGAGAGTTTTCCAGAAGTGCTCACCGCGTCGCGAACTCGATCGCGTCATCGGGCCAAGGCTCGACCGCTTCGATCGCCGGCAAAATTTCGTGGACTTCCCCAACCGACTGCCAGATATCGAGATGCTGCTCGTGCATGAACCGCTCGGAGACACTGCTTTCCATTAGGCGGAAGAGCGGCTCATAGAACCCGTCCTGGTTCAAGATCACGATCGGGTGCGTGAAGATGCCAAGCCGTTTCGAGGTGATCGCGTCAAAGAGTTCTTCGAAGGTTCCGGACCCGCCTGGAAGCGTCACGATCGCGTCTGCTGTCTCGAGCATCAGCCGCTTGCGTGTCTGCATGTCGTCGACCAAGGTCAGCTCGGCCAAGCCCTCATGCGCCCATTCCAGCTCGCGCATGAAACCCGGAATGATCCCAACGACTTCGCCACCCTCAGCCAAAGCGCCATCCGCGACGGCTCCCATGGAGCCTTTTGCGCCACCGCCATAAACGAGGGTGTGTCCGGCTCGTGCGATCTCGCGCCCCAGCTGATCCGCTGCCTCGTGAAAATGGGGCTTGCAGCTCGTACTCGAAGCGCAAAAGACGAGGATGCGACGATTCTTGGCCATAGAGCCCCTCACAGCCGCGAGACATTCCGCGGAGTTGACGCCTTCTGGCATCGCCCGTAGGTTTGCCTTTTCAGGTTCGAATTCAAGGGGTTGATTTCAGGCAGTTGCAGACCCTCGGACCCCGATGGCGTTTTCGCCGCGTGTCATGCGCGAGCGCCCCGCCCGGGTCCCCCCGAGTTGCTAAGTGCCACTTCTTGATCATATTGAGTTGAAGTCCCGTTCTTTCGCGCGCTAATGCGTGAGATCGCTCGCGCTTTTCGTGAGTCGATCTCCCGTATTTTCGCAGCGTTTCCTTCCAACCCGAGGGAGCGCGAGAAGCGAGACTCTCCTGCAATCTGGTCAGTAGAGAGAATCCATGTCCGATCAGAACGACCTTCCGGAAGAGCCCAGCGACCGCGGGAGCGCGACGAGCTCCGTTCACGCAGGTGAATTGCGCCAGCAAGAAGCCAATGCGATCACCACTCCCATCTATCAGACCTCGACATTCTGGTTCCGCAACTCCAAAGAAGTCACGGACTACCAAGAAGGCAAAAGCGACCGCGAAGAATACGGGCGCTACGGCAACCCGACCTGGCGCGCCGTCGAGCGCAAGATCAGTGCCCTCGAAGGTGGGGAAGAAACCGTGCTCTTCGCTTCCGGCATGTGCGCCGCCACCACCACGTTCATGGCCCTACTTGAAGAGGGTTCACACCTCATTGTCACGAGCGATTGCTACCGCCGCACGCGGCAATTCATTGAGCAGTTCCTCTCACGCATGGGCGTTGAATGGACCGTCATCGAACCGTCGAACCTCGACGCGTTCCGAGATGCCATTCGACCTAACACAAAGATCTTCTTCACCGAATCGCCAACGAACCCGTACCTCCGCGTCATCGACGTTCCCGCCTTTACCGAGGTCGCCCGCGCAGCCGGCGTAATGACGATTATCGATTCGACCTTCGCAACACCGGTAAACCATCGCGCGCTTGACGACGGCGCCGACCTCGTTCTGCATAGCGCCACGAAGTACCTCGGCGGACATAACGACCTGCTCGCCGGAACCGTGACGGGCCCTCGTGAGACCATCGACCCCGTCCGCAAGGCCCTCGGCGTGCTCGGCGGCATCATCGATGCCCATGCTGCATGGCTGCTGCTACGAGGCATCAAGACCCTCGACATTCGCATGGCTCGGCATAACGAGAACGGCCTTGCTTTGGCGACCTACCTCGAGACACATCCGAAAATTAAGTCGGTCTTCTATCCCGGCCTTCCGAGCCACCCCGACCACGAAGTCGCTCAGCGCGTCATGAAGGGTTTCGGCGGTGTCGTCACTTTTGAGATCGAGACAGACCTCGAAGGCGCGATGCGCTTCATTGATTCGACTCAAATACCGTACCAGGCGCCAAGCCTCGGCGGCGTCGAGAGCTTGATCGAACTGCCCGTGACCATGTCCTTCTGGGACAAGTCCAAAGAAGAACGAGCGCGCCTCGGCATAACGGACACGCTCGTGCGTTACGCCTGCGGCATCGAAAACTCCGCCGACATTATCGCGGACATCGAACAGGCCCTCGCAAAGGTCTAGCGCGGGACTTCAGTCAATTCGAGTGAATTGCCTGGCGCCCCGCACGCATCAAGGAGCCCTCAGCGGTCCATCACCGCAGGCGATGACAGCGCGCCCCGCGCGCGTATCAAAAGAGCCGTGCTTGTTCCGCTTCCGGCTCCGGCAACGATTGTTCCATCGCAAGGAGTCGCGCTTTTAGCCCCAACCCGCCGGCATAACCCTGAAGCGCGCCGCCTCGGGCGATCACGCGGTGACACGGGACGATCAAGGGGATCGGGTTTGCGCCGTTTGCTGCACCGACTGCTCGCACAGCCTTCGGATTTCCGATCGCGTTGGCGATGTCCGAGTAGGCACAGATTTCGCCGTAGCCGATCTTCGAGACGAATTCGTATACCGACTTCTGAAAGGGCGTCGCGCGCATGTCGAGCTCGAGCTCGAATTCGCGTCGCGAGCCTTCCGCATATTCCATGATCTGGTCGATGTACACGTCGTTAGGTGTACGGCGATCAATCACCTTCGCGCCCTTCGCATGGGTCGTGCACCAGCCGCCAAAGCCGCGACCGCTTTCGTTGGGCAGCTCGATATACGCGAGCCCCTTTTCGCTGCTAGCGATCCGAAGAGCGCCAATGGGAGTTTCGAAGCGAGAGGTGAAAAGGGTTTCCATGGGATTTAAGTCTACCCGACGGCGCCTCGCTTCGTGACAGGAAAAACCCTAATCGTTGCCGCTTTCGGATGTGGCTCTGTGCGGGTGTTGTTCGGGTCTTGGCGCGGCGCCATATTTGCGCAAACTCACGCTGGAGATTCTTCGCTTTCCGCGTCAACTACGGGCGCAGCCAAATCCGCCTCGCTGATCTCCAAACGCTTCACCATCTTCTGAAGTGATTGCCGCGGAATCCCCAAACGCTCCGCAGCACCGCTCTTGCTACCCACTTCGCGGATCGCGCGAATCAGCATGTTCCGCTTCAACCGATCGACGGAACGGTTCAGGTCCCAGTCGCCGATTGGCGCATCTAGTTCGCCTGAGAGCGTGACCGCAGCGTTCTCACCCTGTGGGTCCCGACGTGAAGCCCCCCCGCGCACATGCTCGGAGAGGTCGTCGAGCCCGATCGTTTCATCTGATCCCGCGAGCGCAGCCGTGCGTTCGATCTCGTTCGCCAGCTCACGCACGTTCCCCGGCCATTGATAGGCAACGAGTCGATCCATGGCAGCATTCGAAAACCCCGTAAACTCGCGCTTCATGCGGCCACCCACATCATCCAGAAACTGGTGCGCCATCGCGGGGATATCTGAGCTTCGCTCGCGCAAAGGTGGAAGGGCGATCTCGACCACGCGGAGCCGGTAGTAAAGGTCTTCACGGAAGAGCCCATCCTCGACCATCTTCTTGAGATCGCGGTTCGTAGCCGCGACGACGCGTACGTTGACCATCCGCGTATCCGACGAGCCTAGAGGCCGGATCTCGCCGTCTTGGAGCACGCGCAGAAGCCTCACCTGCATGCCCGGCTCGGTCTCCCCGATTTCGTCGAGGAAGATCGTCCCGCCGTCCGCAACCTCGAAGAGCCCCATCTTGTCCGCGTGAGCCCCCGTAAACGAACCCCGCTTATGCCCGAAGAGCTCGCTCTCGAGCAGCGTTTCGGGCAGCGCACCGCAGTTCTGGGCCACAAACTTCTTCTCGTGACGCGGTCCTGTGTAGTGAATCGCGCGAGCGATGAGATCCTTGCCGGTCCCCGTCTCGCCGGTCAAAAGCACCGTCGCGTCCGTCTGAGCGACCTTCTCCGTCACATCGAAGATTTTTTGCATCACCGGGGCATCGCCGATGATCCCCTCAAAGGAATACCGCGCTTCGACCTCCCGGCGCAGATAGACGTTCTCCGCGCGCAGCCGATCATTAGCCTCTGCCAAAGCGTCCGCGAGCTGCGCGTTCTCATTCGAGAGCTCAAACACCTCCAGCCCCCGCTTCACCGCGATCCGCAGATCGTCCGGCTCCCAAGGCTTCGGGAGATAGCGCCAAATGCGCCCTTCATTGATCGCCGCAATCAGAGCAGGCATATCGGCGTAGCCCGTCAGCATCATCCTAATCGCGCGCGGATTGCGCTCCATCGCACGCTCAAGAAACTCGACGCCGCTCATCCCGGGCATCGCCTGGTCCGAGATGATCAGGGCGATATCTTCGCGGTCGAGGATCCGCAGGCCTTCCTCACCGCTCGTCGCAGTAAAGACTCGGTACTCGAGCCCAAGCGTCAGTTCGAGACTCTCGAGGATCGCGTCCTCGTCGTCGACGATCAAAATCCCGTAGGCCGGGGTCTCGTCTCCGCTCGGTCGTGCGCCCTCGATTTTAGCCATGGGCCTACGTTAACGCAGGACGAATATTCGTTGACGCGCGCTGGGAAGCAAATACGGGCGAACCCCGCTCAGCGCCCCTGGTGCCTCGGCGTGCCCCTTACTTAGCGCGCCGCCGCTAGAGCCTCGATCCGGTCGATAAAGACCGCCTCGAGGCGGGTGTTGTCGAGGGCGTTGATCTCCTGGATGCCGGTCGGACTCGTGACGTTGATCTCGGTCAATTTGTCGCCGATCACGTCGATACCCACGAAGAAGAGACCCTGCTCTTTCAAGAAGGGCCCGACCCGGGCAACGATCTCGAGGTCTCGGTCCGTGAGAGGCGTCTGCACGGCGGAGCCGCCTACGTGAAGGTTGGCGCGACTCTCTTTTTCAGCCGGAACCCGTAGAACGGCCCCGATCGGGTCCCCTTCGAGCAACAGAATTCGCTTATCGCCCTGCCGAATCGCCGGCAGGTATTCCTGGGCCATCGTCGCCCGGGTGCCGAATTCCGTGGATTGCTCGAGGATCGAGTTCAGGTTTCGGTCGTCTGCAACCAGATGGAAGATCCCTTCGCCGCCTTTCCCGTCCAAAGGCTTCACGATCATCTGACCGCCCTGCTCCGCCATGAATGCCTTGAGTTCATCGATTCGCCGCGTTACTCGGGTCGCCGGCATCAGATCCGCGAATTGCGTCGCGAGCAGCTTCTCGTTGTACGCGATCACGGCTGCGGGGCGATTAAGAACGATCGTCTTCCGACAAACGTCCATAATTTGGGTAGCGACAATAAAATCGCGGTCGACCGGCGGATCTTTTCGCTGAAGCGCGACATCGATTTCCTCATCGAAATCGTAGATCCGAGCTTCGCCTTTTGTGATCGGCGTCTCACTCGCAAGATCCAAAGTGATCGACACAGCCAGGGAACGCACGCGGCCGGCGTCGACTTCTAAATCGTCGGGATCGACGTAGAGGACCGTATGCCCCCGATCCTGGGCCTCTCGCATCATTACAATCGTCGTCGACCCGTCCATCGGTTCGTTTTCAACGGGATCCATCACGAAGGCAAAAGTGAGTTTCGGTGACGCAGAAGAGACGGCGGGCATTATGAACTCCAGTCGGTCGGCGGGCATCCGACCCCAAACGCGGGGCGGCTAGGGCGGAACCGGTAGCGCACGGGTCGACGCGTCGGCTAGCTTCCGCCAACTCTGGAGTTCATATGGCTTTTTTCCGGTCCCGGGTGTCCCGCATCGCCCTAGTGATGCTTGCGGTCGCAACCGCTAGCGCGGCGATCGGTGCCCTCGCGATCTATCTATTTCTCATTCGCGATTTGCCCGACTTTCATAGCCTCGACGATTACCGCCCTCCGGTGGTGAGCGAGGTCTATGACCGAAACGGTGAGCTGATCGGCGAGTTATTCACTCAGAAGCGACGTCTCGTCCCAATCAACGACATCCCGCGACACGTCCAACTTGCCTTTGTCGCGGCTGAAGACGGCTCGTTCTTCGAGCATCAGGGAATCGATCTCGTCGCGATCTTTCGCGCCGCCCTCGCCAATTTCCGCGAAGGCGGCATCGCGCAGGGCGCAAGCACCATCACCCAGCAGATGGTGAAGAGTCTTCTGCTGACACCGGAGCGAACCTACACGCGCAAAATGCGCGAGATCATTCTCTCGCGGCGGATCGAGCAATCCTTCACGAAGGACGAAATCCTCTATCTCTATCTGAACCAGATCTACTTTGGCAACGGCGCCTGGGGCGTCGGCCAAGCCGCGCGCACCTACTACGGTAAGGACGCGCAGTCCCTTTCAGTCTCCGAAGCCGCCCTGCTGGCTGGCCTAGTGCAACGACCGAGCGCCTACGACCCCACCCGCAATCCGAGTAGCGCCGAACGGCGACGACGTTATGTGCTCGGTCGAATGGTCGCCGACGGCTACATCGACCAAGCGACCTACGACATCGAACTCGCAACGAAGCCCATCATTCAAAGGCACACCGACCTCGAGAACTTCCCGGCCGCCGGTCACTTCACCGAAGCAGTCCGTCGACTCCTTTTCGAACGCCTCGACGGCGAAGCCGTCCTGAACCACGGCCTGCGCATCGAAACCACCCTCGACATCGACCTCCAGCGTGCCGCGCGCAACGCCGTCAGGAAGGGCATTCTTGCCCACGACCGTCGCCGTGGCTACCGCGGCCCCGTTCGGCGGGTTGGTAATGATGGAGCAGTTCTAGAGCTCCAAAGCCTCGCCGAGGCGAACGCAGAACTCTTTGTCGTGACGGAAATCGCGGCGACTAACAATGCGGCGACACAAGCCTCAAGTGATGACGAGAGCGGTCAGAGTAAATCCGTACCGCTCGACGACTACGTCGATCAAAAAGCTGATGCTGGAGCTGAAAGCGTCCAGATGGAGCTAGTTGACGACGGCGACGCGGAAGAAGATGAGAGCCTCGTACGTTATGCAATGCCCGATGAGACTCCTTTATTAGGTGTTGTGCTCGCGGTTGATCCAGAGGCGCAAGCGGCGCGGATCGGATTCGGGCATGGGGTCGAGGGCGTGGCCCATCTAGATGATGTCGATTGGGCGCGCGAACCCGACTTAAAAGTCCGACCGCGCCCAGTGAAGGAAATCGTGTCCATCTTTAAAGTGGGCGATGTCGCAGAATTCATTTGGTTGCCGGGCGACGCGGCCGAGATGTCTTCTTCGAATCCCACTCCCGACGGCGAGGACGAGAAGACAAGCGAGGCGACGGAAATGCCGCTTGCGCGCCTCGACCTTTGGCAGGAACCCCTCGCCGAAGGCGCGCTGCTCTCGATCGACAACACCTCCGGCGACGTCATCGCAATGATCGGCGGCTACGACTTCGAACGCTCCGAGTTCAACCGCGCCGTGCAGGCGCAACGACAACCCGGCTCCGCCTTCAAGCCCTTCATCTACGGCGCTGCGCTCACCCGTGGCTACACGCCGGTCTCGACCTTGATCGATCGCCCGGTCGTCTATACGGATCCCGTGAGTGGCTTCGTCTGGGCCCCTCGAAACTACGGGCGAAAATTCTACGGGCCGATGACCATGCGCGATGCGCTCAAGAAATCGGTCAATAACGCGACGGTCCATCTCTTTCGTGATCTCGGCGTCCGGTATGTGATCGATTATGCGCGACGTTTCGGGATCCAGGCGCCGCTCTCTGCCGACCTCTCCCTCGCATTGGGCTCCAGCAGCATGACCCTTCTTGAATTGACCCGAGCCTACGCGGTTTATCCCCGCGGCGGGACCCGCGTCATCCCGCGATTCATTCGCCAGGTGACGGACCCAGAAGGCAATACGCTGCTCGGCGATGTCCCGCTCGGTGATATTCCGCCTCCGATCCTGAAGCCCATGGACGGCGAAAATGACGCTGACCTTGAAACCTATCCCGATTCAGAGATCGCGCCGACGCTCCCTGTTGTCTCCCCCGCAGATGCCTATTTAGTATCGGATCTCCTACGAACCGTCGTACAGGAAGGCACGGGACGTCGTCTCAAGGCTCTTGGGCGGACGCTGGCAGGCAAAACCGGCACGACGAACGACTTTACCGACGCGTGGTTCATGGGCTTCTCCCCCGAACTGACGACTGGCGTCTGGGTTGGCCACGACGACAATCAAAAACTCGGCTGGGGCGAGAGTGGCGGTAAGGCGGCACTCCCGATCTGGGGTGACTTCATGAAGGTCGCGCTCGCACCTTACCCACAGCGTGATTTCGAAGTCCCCGCACATATCGAGTTCCAGCGCATCGATCGCGTCTCTGGATTGCTCGCAGAAGCCAACACCCAAGACGCCTACTTCCAACCCTTCCTCGAAGGCACGGCACCCGAACGCAGCTTCACCGATCAAACCACGACGCGAAAAACTCGCCAAGCCGCGCGCGACGACGTCTTCTAGACCGCATACAGAGCACGCCCGGAACACGCGCCGAAATCTTCCCCGACCGCGCTTAGCAAGTGTTTTCCGATCGACGCGCGCGGCTCAAACTTGCCTCCTTATTCTCTGCAATTACTTAGATCGTTGACAGGCCCCTGTCGGGCCGCGACTCTACGCACATGGGGGTAGACGCGAACACAACTTCGCGCGCAGGGCCACGTGTGCCCGAAAAGCGCGTAGCGACGCCAGATCAGAAGTCTGACACTCCAGAGCCATCGATTCGCGGTGACTTGCGGCATGACACGCGGCGCGCCACAAAACGACGTCGCGCCGCAGAAGACGCACTTCTTGATGCCGTCCTGCTTCCGAACGAGCCCCGCAACGAATCGATCGGCCGCGACGGTCAGATCCTCTTAATGAAGGCCATCGCACGCCTCGAACGCCAAGAGGACATAGAAGCGGCCGTCGCTTGGTCCCTCGACGCTGACGGCGAACCCCACGTGATCGCCGCACTCCCGGCAGAATCCGCCACACGCGTGCCGCCCGAGCGCCGTTTCTATGATGCGCTCGGCGAACTCGTTCACGTCCAGCGACTCACCGACCGCGACCTCGCCCCAGACCTAACAGCACTTGGCGCATTATCCGTGAGCGCGGCAGCCCCCGTCCCCGGACTGGGCGCAGCCCCTTCCGCGGTCATTCTCACCTACTCCGCCCAAGCCGGCCGACCACTTAGGCCTCGATCTCTTGCGATATTAGGTGAAGTCGCAAATAAGCTCGAAAAGACTTTGACCACGAGCCTCGCCCTCGAACGAATGACTAGGCTCGATGATGCAATCCGGCGCATCGACCGCCTTGCTGCACTCGGCGACCTCGTTTCGGAAATCGTGCACGAAATCAGAAACCCCCTGGTTTCGGTGAAGACCTTTCTGCAGCTCCTACCTGAGCGCATATCCGATCCCGGATTTCACACCGACTTCCGGGCGGTAGTCGAAGGCGAAGTCAATCGCCTCGAACGCATGCTCGATGACTTATTGCGCCACGCGCGCCCAAGCCCCGAACAGTCCCCTTTAACGCCCGACGGCCAAATTGCGGCCGCGATTGAGACGACGCTCCAATTAGTCACCTACCGATGTCGCGAGCGCGGCGTCGAAGTTGAAACGGACTTACAGGACGGGCTGCCCTCTCTGGGCCTACCGGAAGATGCCTTGCGGCAGCTTCTGCTGAATCTCTTGCTGAACGCGAGCGAGGTGACGCCAACAGGCGGACGCATTCTTGTCAGCGCCGATTGGTGCAAAAGAGCCGCAAACCATGTTGAGATCTGTGTAGAAGACGAAGGGCCCGGAATTGCCCCCGGCCTTCGAGCAAACATCTTCGAGCCCTTTTGGACTACGCGCAGCGACTCCGCGGGCGGCCTCGGACTTTCGATTTGCAAAAAAATTGTCGACGAAGCCGCTGGAAAGATCGAAATCGAATCGGGTAAGAACGGCGGCGCTTGCTTCCGCGTCTCGCTGCCAATTTCACGTTAGGCGGTATCGCCTAACCCTGTAGCCAGCTTCGAACGTGTTCTCCGACCTGCCCAAGCCCGTCCATAAAGAAATGGTCGACGCCCTCGAGAACCACAAGCGTCACGCCTTCGAGCCCCACCAGTTTCGACTCGAGCTCGTCGGTAGGAACATAGGTGTCACGATCGCCGGCAATCACCAAGACTGGATGGCCCCAGGCCTCGAGCTTGTCGCGGGCGAGCATCGCGGGCGGGGGCGCCACGAGCACGGCTTTGCGGTTAAGGGGGGAACTCGCGAGAAGTCGCGCGGCGGCGAGGGATCCCCAGGAATAGCCGCATACGACCGTCGGCCCCCCCCCGGTTTCATCATCCCCAGCGGCTTCGATAAAAGAGAGGGCGGCCCGATAGTCGAGATCCGCATCGTCGACTTCTCCCGAGGCCGTGCCCGCACTTCCGCCTACGCCTCGCCAGTTAAAACGAAGCGAGCCGTATCCCGCATCACTTGCCGCGAGTGCAACCTCGGTCGCAACCGGAGATTCCATACTGCCGCCCATCAGCGGATGCGGAGCGGCCATCACGGCGCCTCCGCGCGGCCCGTCCTCGCCACGCGCCGGGAGCCATAACCCTTCGAGGGCGGAGCCATCCGGAAGCGGGTCGGAGTCGGGAAGAGCAATCGTGGCCGGACGTTCAAAGGGGCGCGGACTCATGCTCGCCAGCCTACCCTGCCACGAAACCCTGCGCCGCCCGCCGTTTGCGTGGAGCTCGAGACGTGCAAATGCCCTCTCACCACCCGCGCTAAAATCAAAAAGGACCCACTATGTCCGAGCAAGGCCCAACCGCTTCCGGCCGCCGAGTCACAAAGGGTGCCCAGTTTGATTTCATCACCCAGCCCGTGAATCTCCCGAATGGCCAAAGGGTCGAGCTCGATTTGGTTAGCCATCCTGGGGCATCGGCAGTCGTCCCCTTCCTCGATTCAGAAACTGTTCTGCTGATCCGTCAGTACCGATTCGCGGCGGCTGGCGACCTAGTCGAGATCCCTGCTGGCAAGCTCGAACCCGGAGAATCGCCGGAAGCTTGTGCGGTCCGCGAGCTCGAAGAGGAAACGGGGTATCGTCCGGGACGACTCGAGAAACTCGGAGCCATTTGGACCACGCCAGGTTTCTGCGACGAAGTCATTCATCTCTACGCGGCCTTCGATCTAGAGAAGACGGAGCAGAGGCTCGAACCGGATGAGGTGATCGAACTCGTTCCAATGCCCTTTGCAGAGGCGCTTAATTCGCTTTCTGGGCCTATCGTCGACGGAAAGACTGCAACAGCGCTCCTTCTCGCGGATCGGGCGACGCGCTAAAACCCCATGTCTGTGAGGAAATCCCGGGGCGACCCCTAAAATGCATCGTCACAGAGGGCCCCGCGGGTGACCATCTGAGACCTGCGTTGCCATTAGGGCCTTCACTTTGTTGACCGCTTATTCAACGATCCTTACTTTCCCGAAGTGAAGCGAGGTTTGCGCCCTCCTCGCGGACACTGATCCAGAGGTCACGGAATCCAAGACTCATGGGGTTCACCATAGAACCTGAAACCGAGTGAAACGATCCGTCCCGCCAATCGATGGCTGGGCGGTCGAAAAGTACGAAGAAGCGCATTCATTGATGCGCTTCGGCCTATTGGACAATTGGAGTGTCGAACTTGAACGGACGTGGTGGCGCACAAATGAGTTTTGGTCCCTCGCAGACCCCCGACATCATCAAGAACTTGATGATCGCGAATGGTGTCGTTTTCATCCTGCAGCTTATCGGGCCTAGCATCCTCCCCTTCAGCGTCACCAACTTTGGTGTTGTCCAGCCGGCGGCGGTCTGGGAGCACTTCGAGTTCTGGCGCGTATTCACATACATGTGGCTCCATTCGCCTACTTCGCCCATGCATATTGCGGGCAACATGTTCTCCCTTTGGATGTTCGGCTCGCAGGTAGCGCTCCTCTGGGGTGAGGAACGTTTCCTCAAGTACTACCTGCTCTGCGGCACCGGCGCGGGCTTCCTGATCGCGACGATTCCCTACCTCCTCAGTATGATTGGCATCGGTAGCTCCATCAACGAATTCCAAGGCGTGACCCTTGGCGCATCTGGCGCCGTCATGGGTGTCCTCCTCGCTTACTCGTTCACATGGCCGGACCGCACGATCATGCTCCTTTTCCCGCCGATTCCGATCAAAGCAATCTGGCTCATTCCGTTGCTCTTCTTCATGGAGTGGTCATTCGCCTCCGGTGGATCAAGCAACATCAGTCATACAGGTCATCTCGCTGGCGTTCTCGTCGGCTGGATTTACCTGGTGAACGAAGGACGCACGCCCGGCGCCCCTAACGTCCAAACCCTCCTCTTGAAGTGGCGGAGATACCGCATGCGGCAAAAAATACGCGCCGTGCACAAAGAGGACAAACGCGATCGCCACTCAGGCAGAGACGACGGTGATGATCGCAGGCGGTTTCACTAGTGCCTAAACAAGCACGTAGGGCAAAACTTCATGGGGCAACGTCATGAAGTTTCATACGACGCATGCGGAGGGCAGCAAAGTTGGCCTCGGCTCGAAGGGTCGCGGTCCCGGCTTCGGCGGGCTGTTGCGAAGCCTTTTTTCTCGCATTCCGTGGGGCGAGGCGCAAACCGAAGAACAAATCCTAGTCGTGCCTGCTCCACTTGGCCGCGCGATCAGCATCCGTAACGCCATCGGACGAACCCGTGTCGTCGGCGAAGAACGTGATGATATAGAGGTCCGTATCACAAAGAGTGTGCGAGCCGAATGCGAAGATATGGCAGCCAAGCTCCTGGAAGCCATTCATCTACAGAACTCGGAATCTGCGGACGTCCTCGAGATCGAAGTCCAGATCCCGCGCAAATGCTCACGCCATGGCTTGGCCCATCTCGAACTCCGAGTGCCTCGCGACACGAGCGTCGCTCTCAGCTCCACGAACGGAAAGATTTGCCTCGAAGGCTTGAATCGACCGATTCGTGCACGATCGAGCAACGGCTCGGTTTCGATCTTCGAAGTAATTGGCGACATCGATGTAACGACCGCCAACGCCAAGGTCGCTTGCAAGTGCACCCACGGCCATCTTCGAGCACGGTCGAGCAACGGCAAGATCGAAGTCAGTCGTCACCAGGGGTCCCTAGACGCATCGACTTCGAATGGCGTCATCAAAGCGTCACTCGATTCCCTCAACGAGCTCGGCGTCTCGCTCACAACGACCAACGGTCGTATCGCTCTCGAGCTTCCCGATAAGCCGGATGCCGACGTCGATATCCGCGTCGAGAACGGACATATCCGAAACGATCTCGAACTGACCGACGAAGCTGGTGATGCCAGTGGCCGAGTGCGAGGACGCGCGGGCCAAGGTGGCGCGCCCATCTGCTTGAAAACCTCAAACGGCACCGTCTCGTTACGTTAGCCGCTCAAATTCGCAGTCGATCCGATTCGATTATCCAGGGCAGCAGGACAGAGCAGCAACGATTGCTAGCAGCCCGTGGCCGACGACGGGGGAGGAGCCAACGCGCTCGGTCTCGCAACCCGATACCTCGTGCGACAGTTCATGGATCTCCCTAAACAGAGCATTGCATTCGCTCTCGTACATACTGACCTGGATCGGAGCGGGTAGCGGTTCCGCAAGAATCGGAAGTGCATATGCGACCACCCCCTCGCTCTTCGCACTCCGGTAGCGACGGAGTGGCGGGAACTCGCTCTAAGTCTTAACAGCGTCCCCTAAATTTGATGCAGGAATCTCTGATTCTTTAGAAACTGATTGTCCTTCGTGTGCCTAAAAATGAATGGATGGACGCTTGGCGCGACACGAATCCTGCGAGCAACATCCGACGAGACGTCAGACTTCGCCTTCGATCATCTCGACCCGGAGCCCATCTGGATCCTCGAGGAAGAACATACGAACCGGGTCCGCCAGCTCCGAAAAAGAATAGATCTCCGTCGGGCTCCTGCCCTCAGAAGACGCCTTGGCATGTGAAGCATCCAGATCCGCGACACGAAACGAGATGCCCGACAGGCCTAAGGGCTTTTCAAAAGGGGCGGCCTTCTCGTGCACGCGCTTCACATCGAGCGTCTCGATCGTATGGATCCGGGTACCGCCCACGCGGATAAATGTGTCTCGGATCCGCACGCCAGCACGACCGAAAATCGCATCAAGCGCGGGGGATTCCATTTCTTCGTCCTGCTCGAGCACGCCGCCCAGCCCCTTGCACCAGAAGTCGATCGTGGCGTCGGTGTCGCCGCAATGAAGAATTAGGTGACTCGTTTCGACGCCTGTCTCCGCCGCTGAATCGTTGGACGAAGTTTTATTCGACATAAGATGCTCCTCCCCGCGCGGCCGGCTGGCGGCCTAGCGGCCTTGTCGCGCTCGCTCTTTCGCAATCTGCCCTGACCATCAATAGGCAGACTGCCAAGTTCACTCGCGACACCCCGATCCACAAGGGGAGCTGCCTCTGAGGCGGAGTTTTATACCGCGCCCGCCCTTTGGCGTCATAATCGGCGAGGAATTGACGCGAAGCTTCGAATCGTCGCCCGGAAACCATCGCCGTCTCTGCGGACGATGCGGTTCACCGATCTAACAAATGTTACGAATTGACTTAACGCTTGCTTCCCAGGCTTGCGCACCAAAAGCCTCCGGCGATCGGCGGAGCGCCGTCATCCGCCCGTCTCCTCTTCTTTGTGCTCGTGCCACCAAACAAGAAACGCAGCGAGGAGCACAGGTACCGTTAGGCCGAGACACAAGTACCCGAGTAAAGGGCCGAAGGCATCACGAGGTATAAAGTAGCGAGACGCGATCACCTCAAGGGTCGCGAAGAAGGCAAAGTAAATTGCGACTCGACGGGGCTGCGTCCAGCCGCGGAATCGCAGGACGTAAAGCGCACTCAGCAGCGTTGCAAATGCGATTGGATTCAGGATCAACTCCATCATCCCAGCTTCTCCTTCCATTCCGCCTTACGCATTTTGATCACGTCACGCTCAGTGCATTGCGGTCGACCATTCATAATTTCATCCCAGCTCGCAGCATAATCAACGAAGATATACCGACCGGGCCCGACGCCTGGGCCCTCATCGAGCAACTCCTCCGCGATCTCGAACCAATCATCTTCGCTCGTGACACTTGAGAGATTGGGTGACGGCGACCCACATCGACAACAGAATGCCGCCTGGTACCCGGGCGCATGCTTTAGGGCGGGTGCCTCAAAGAAGCGCGCATCCTGCTCCCCTGAAACCCAAGGGAAAGCTCGAGCGCGAACGTCGATGCCAGATACGAAAGCACTTCCCGATACCTCACGACACCGGGAGCAATGGCAGAGTTCGAAAGGCCAAACGAACGCTTCAATCACGAATCGAACTGCATTCAAAGACAGCCGCACGTCAGCAAAGCTCGCCTCAGTCCACAGATCGAAGAATTGGAATGGGGCAAGGACCGCCGACTAGCACCAGCGCCTCTTCATAGGAACCTCCAACATCGATCCGAGTTAGGTCAGCAATCGCAATCGTCGTCGGCTCTTCGTACCAATCCGCATCGGGGTCGATCTCAACGAGCGTAACTTTTTCGTCGTTGACCGATCGGATATGTCCAATCTGACAGATCCCAGCGTCTCGCTCTTCCGAGTGTAAAGTGATGACTTCATCCAAACGACCTGCGGATCGAACTGCAGTCACCCAGTCGCTCAAATCGATCTCCGGCGGCTCGTCGACAGTTTCCCCACGAAGCCGAAGCGCACTCTCGACGAATTCATCATGCTCGTGCGGAACCTCGACGTCGTTCACATCTGCAATCCGCAAAACCGAAAATCCGTCGAAGTGAATATTGTCCGCGACGCGAAGAAGCACGAAGAGATCAGCGCCCATCCCCACCACATAACCAATTTCATCGTCGTGCTCGAAAGCAGAACGATCGAGAGATATGACCCGACCGTCACCCATCGCTTCTTCGAGACGTTCACGCATTTGGACTCCATGATTCCTGCGGCGCGCTCTGCGTTAGGAACGAAGCCGTTAGAGTGCGGGCTCCTCGCTTGCGAAGCAAGCGTTCCCCCGGGCTACTCGGTCGTTAAATGCGGATTCCACGCGACTTCCCGAAGAAAGCCGTCAACACCCTCGAGATCTTCAGACTTGAACGCTCAGATTCCCCGAGACAGTCATGGTGTCGATCGATTCGATGAATCCTGCCGAGTACAGGTGCTACTGCTTTTCCAGCTCTCCGACTCCGCTGGTCATCGGGAGTGAGACGAAAGCCTTCGCCCTCCCTCTACGCTTCTGCCACATCTCATCCGAAAGGATTCCCTCTCTCCGGAGGTACCACTGGCCTTCATATTTGTAAGAGGATGCTTCGACAGACCACGAAAAAATTGGGCTAGCTCGCCAGATCTAAACTCATCCGGATCGGCATCTCTAGAAGCCTTCAAATTCCGAGGGCGAAAAGCCGGCTTCAATAACCCTCCCGGAAGACGTCGGGACGAAACCAGCCAGCATGAGCACTCCGCACTTCGCACACGCCGTCGATTCAGGGTCAACAGTAGTTTCCCCAGAAATGTCTCGTGCGTCTAAGTAGCCGGCGCCGTCCTCATCACAGATCGCCCCCAGCGAATCGCATTCGGGGCACTCGACAAGATGCATCACAGATCTCTGCTCGCAGACGGGACAGACCTGCGCGAGTAACCAGCGTGTATGTAACGTCTTTCTCATTGCTCGTATCACGTCGGATCGCGAGTCCGCACGTAATGTGCGATTTCGCTCAAAAGGTTACCGACCAAATAGGTCGTCGGTGCCGAAAGTCCCCAGTGTCCCCGCTATCACTCTCCGGCTCGTTCCGCTTTTTATTAGGCGCCGCGCATTCAACTTCAGAGTCGCGCAGAAACCCACTCGTGGACCTTGGTCTCGAGGATCTGGTCAGGAGTTTCTTTCCAGCGAGGAGAAACTTTACTGAGCTTGACCCGAACCGTCTTATCCACGAACGGCAGGACCCAATGGATTCCCTGTTTGCGGAATCCACAATACTTCCCGAATCGCATGATTACTAACCACTCGTCTGGCTTCACGATCCGGACCCCGATCAACATGCAGATCAGGACTCCGAAGAAGAGGAGTCTCGCCACGTTCTAACGCACTATCTCGGCAGTAGGGCATGCCGCATGACGAATCCGCTTATTACCCGCTGGCTTCGCCTAAAGGATTTTATTGAAGGTACGCCGTTCACCAGCAGACAGCAAAAGTTGCCCAACCCGGTTTTCTCACGCGGTAAATGTGGTGACTGGCCTGGTCGCTCGCCCGTTCTGAACTCCTATGGTTCGGGGAATTCTTGGGCATACGTGATGCTAGTCCTCTAGCTCTCCAGCGTCGAAGGCCAGCGCGAGCCGTGAGGCCTCTCGCACAAACTCGGGTGGGACCTGAACTCGCACGGTCAATACGGGCAGTTCGCCGACTGCTGCGCCGAGCGCATCGCCGATCACAACCGCGGGAATCTCTCGCTGTTCGAGAAGCGACCTAAGCAGGTGACCACGAATCTGGTCTCGTGATTCGTAGATTGTGACGAGTTCTCGGAAGCCGACACTTATCGGCTCGGGCGCTTCCCCATCAGAAAGAGAACCAGCGCAGTCCGAGCACGTGACCGCTTCGTCGCGGTACTCTGCTATTCGGTTGAATCGAATAAGGTGTGCACACTCTGTATTGGAACAATGTTTCATATACGCACGAGGGCTTTCTAACGGACTAAAAGATCGCCTTCGCGATCTGCTCAAAAGGGTTTAGGCGACAGTATCAGATTTGTTCGCTAACTCACGCGAGCCGCCGGCATCCTCTACTCGCGGGGTCTTCGAGTACTGGCGGCGACGGATGACACGGGTTTGGAAGTGGCGACGAGTACGCAGAAGATGAATTAACGTCTCGAATGGCTGCGAGAATAGAGACGCGCGCGCTGAAGTGTTGATTAGTTTCCGACCCGGCGGCGAAGTTCGACATCCCCAGCAGCGAATAGAACGCTCGAGGGCGTGATCTCTTTCACCACAAGGGATCCGACGGCGTCGCCTTCCCGGAGCGTCATGACATCTTCACTCTTCGCGAGTTGAATGCGCGCAGAGCGCCGTTCGGGCTGAGGGTGCCACGCGGTTCTAAGGACACTGAGATCAGGAATCGCCGGCTTTGCGATCCGGGGCAGATCCACCGGCGCCTTGCGCCTCACGACTTCGGGGACGGAGGGCGTGGCCTTCGGCGAAGGCGTTCGCGCGAGCCTGAGAGAGCCGGCTTCCGCATTTGAGCTGGCGCCAAGCCCAGCCGCGGCGACGAGCGCGGGGCGCGAGGCCGGCGACGCTGTTGAACGCGCTTCCAGCTTGGTGCCCAAAGTCTGGGGCGTTTCCATCGGCAACGCGGCGACCGGGATCGAAGGCCCGCGTGACACCGGGGAGGCGTCTGTGGTCGATCGATTCACGGTCTCGACTGGACGCAACGCGACACGCCCCGGTGCGGATGTGGGCTCGGCAGACGGGTACGGGTTCGAAGATGGTTCGGTGGAGGCGACAAGCTGACGGGTGGACCCGGCCGTTGCCAGAGTGTTTGATTGAGCGTTCGTCTGGCCATTCACTGAGGGGTCTCGGTCGGGATTTCCTAGGGAAACGCCGATGAGCGCTGCACATAACAGAATGACTGCCGTGGCGAGAGTGGGGCCGCGATGTTTCCGGAACACGAGGAGGGCTGCACTCATAGGCGTCGACTCTTCTTCGCCACCGAGCGCCGCATGAGCGGCAAGTTCCTCTGTGAGAATTTGTTCGCGAAGAACGTCGGACGAGTTCGGATCAGGGGCCTGATCGTCCTCGAGGCGGCGTAGCGCTTTGAGAATCGTACTCATCCGCGAGCTGCTCCTTGGGCGAGGGGCCGGACGGAGGGGGAGGGTGTCGAGTTAGGGGGACTAGCAACAGACGAGCTTCGCGTCTCGGTGGTTGCGGTTTCTGCCCTACCACGAGTGCTGATAGCGGTTCGACCGTCCGCGCGTGATAGCCGCGGCACGGGGTAGCGAGCGAGTCTGCCGTAAATAGCGATTTGGGTGAGCGGGCCGGCTACGCCGTCAGCGATGAGGCCGCGGGCGGACTGGAAGCGGCGAAGCGCTTCGGTCGTTTCAGCATCAAATCGGCTGGTCGGGGAGCCATCATAGAAACGCAGTTCGGCTAGCGCGCGCTGGAGCCAGAGGACGCCCTCCCCTTCGTCGTTTCGGCCTAATATGTTGGGTACGGGTTCAAAGCGTTCCCAAACGATCAAGCCAGTCTCGAGCCAATGGGCTCGGAGTTCATCGATCGAAATAGTCACAATTTGATCGGGCAAGAGACCCGCGACCCTCGCGCGGTCGCCGCGAAAGCCGGTGATCGCAACCCATCGTCGTTGGGAAACCGGCGCAGTCGGGGCCCGATCTGCATCATCATGCCGGGGGGCCGTAGCAAGCGGCAAAGCGACCGGATGATCTAGTCGGCGCAGAAGCTCAATCGAGCCACCATCAAAGGAGGTCGTCATCAAGCCGCGGCCCTCAAAGTCACGTCTCAATCCATCGGGGCTAGTCGGAGCGGAAGACAATGCAGTCACGCGGCGGCCAAAACGTTCGAGCAATAAGTCGCGGCTGTCCGCAAAAGCAGCCTGGGGATTGCGGGTTTTGAGGAGTTGGCGGAGAAGGCCTGGAGCTAACGCTGTCTCAGCGTGCGAAAGATTGCCTT
>DGPZ01000089.1 GCA_002390675.1 Deltaproteobacteria bacterium UBA4427 | reverse complement strand
CCCTTCGCAGTAGTGAAACCACTGGAGGTAGGCGGGAAAGCGCTCGTCCTCGACAGCCGGCTTGAGATCGCCCCTCTCGTGGCGCTCCAAAACATATTCCACAATCGCTCCGGATTCCCAGAGCATTAGGTTGCCATCCTCGAGCACCGGAACTCGACCGAGCGGATGACGGGCGCGATGTTCATCAGACTTCAAATCCTTCGGATGAAAGGACATATTGTTAATCTCGTAGGGAAGTCCGAGTTCTTCGAAAAGCCAAACGATCCGACCCGCGCGGGAGTTGGGCGCAAAATGCAGCTTGAGCATGATCTTTCTCCTGCGCCGAGCAATGGCGACCGCCGTACTATAATGGAAGCGCTGCGGGATTCGCATCCGGCAGTTATTTCTGTTGAACGTTTGCTAGAGGCCATCCTTTTGAAGTTCACGACCCGTCATCGAGCGTCCCGCGACCTGCCGCCGAATGGGCGAATTGGATTCGTGTTTCTCTTGGGAATTGCGCTCGCAGTGTTCGCTTCGATCGGTTGTTCGCCCGCGACGAGTTCGAGCGAAGATTCGGCGGAGCAGCCGCGATTCGAAATCGGCGAACGCGGCCGGCTGTCTATCTCAGGAAAAGCTTTCGGCGATGCGACTAAGATCGGGATTGATCTCGAACTCGACGACGGTGCTTATGAAGAGTCGTCGCGAGTCACGCGGATTGTCAGCGTCGATGGGAGGCGTCTCGACACACGAGCAGACCGTATCGAGGGGCGGCCGGTGCATTTCCTACTGAAAGTGCCGGCGGACTTCCTTGCACCCGGCCTGTATATGATCGAGGTTGAGACCCTTGAGATGCATGCGATCAAGCTCCGCCGCTACACCCTTGAGGTCGCTCTCTAAGCCGGCCAATGAGCCGAACACGGATCCGCGGAAGCGCAATCGGAACGCAATTTTGATTTAGGACTCGCGTTCGCCCGCTCAAAAACGCATCTAGGCAGCTCTCGTCGATTCCCCGCGCGTCAGCAAGAAATTTCGTATGAGTTTGGCTAGATAGGCGTAGAATATACGACGAGGTGCCCGCCCCACACCTTGAGCCGGGGGTCGGCGTTTCGTGGCCATCGCTTTTCGCCTCTAAGGAGTGATTTTCAACAATGATGCTCTGTCAGCTCATATCTCGGAGCCGAACCAACTCCAGCGCCTCAGTATCGATTCGCCGCGTCACGGAACCCAACCCGGGTCGTACGTTGCTGTTCCTGGCAAGCCTCTTCCTGCTGCTGACAACTTTCGCGGCACAAGCCCAAGTTTCGTTCGTGGCGTTTGAGAGCGGCCACGTTCGGCCGGTAGCCCTTTCGCCTGACGGATCGCAGCTCTTCGCGGTGAATACGCCCGATAACGCCCTTGAAATCTTCGATGTTCACGCGGGCGGCCTAACACATGTCGGGTCGGTTCCCGTAGGTATGGAGCCCGTGGCCGTCGCGGCCCGCACGAACGATGAGATCTGGGTCGTCAATCATCTGAGCGACTCGGTGAGCATCGTCGATCTTTCTGGATCGTCCCCGATCGTGAGCCGCACCCTGCTCGTTGGCGATGAACCACGAGATATTGTGTTTGCGGGAACCGGTGGCAACCGTGCCTTTATTTCCACCGCGCATCGCGGCCAGCACCGCAGGCATCCCTCGATCGCAGGCATCTTCAGCCCTGCCAATCCCGCGGATCCGCGGCTCACCACCCCGGGCATCGATCGCGCCGACGTTTGGGTCTTCGACGCGCTGGCCCTCGGCACATCATTGGGCGGAACGCCACTCGAGGTGCTCACCTTCTTTGCCGACACGCCTCGGGGACTCGCGACTGATGGCACGAATGTCTACGTCGCTGCCTTTATGTCCGGCAATCAGACCACCACTGTCGGAGAAACTTTCGTTCCCGACGGTTTTGATAGCGCGGTTGCAGGAGGCGGAGCTCCCGGCGGCGTCCCTGGACCTAATGACAACGATGGGGGTGACGTAGCGCCAGAAACCGGTCTCATTGTCAGGTTTGATGGGGTGAACTGGAAGGACGCTCTGGGGCGCGACTGGGACGCGCTGGTGCCCTTCTCACTCCCAGACCATGACGTATTCACGGTGAACGCGAATACACTGGCTAAGGGGACTGTCTTCGAATCCGTCGGCACAATTCTCTTTAACATGGTCGTCAATCCTGCAAGCGGAAAGCTCTACGTCACTAACACCGAAAGCCCTAACGAAATTCGTTTCGAAGGCGCCGGCATTCACGGAGGCTCGACAGTTCAAGGACACCTTTCCGAAACGCGTATTTCGGTCCTCGACCTCGCCGTTCCCTCGGTTGATGTTCAGCACCTCAATCAACATATTGACTACAACGCTTTGCATACCGATGCAGGCGCCAACCACACAGCCATCAACCAACAAAAAAATCACAGCCTCGCGACGCCGCTCCAGCCGGTGCTCTCAAGTGATGGCGAGACGCTTTATGTCGCTGCTTTCGGCTCCTCCCGAATCGGCGTCTTCAGCCGAACCGAGATCGAAGATCCCGCCTTCGAAGCCAACTTTGACCCAACGGCCCAAAGCGCGGACTACTTGACGACGATCGGCGGCGGGCCCACGGGCATGGCGCTCGATGAGACCAATAATCGGCTTTACGTGATGACGCGTTTCAATAACTCGATCGAAGTCATAGACCTCACGACCGAAGCCTCCTGGGCGATTCACCCGCTGCACAATCCTGAGCCGGCTTCTCTCGTAGACGGACGCCCTTTCCTCTACGACGCGGTCGCCACCTCGGGCAACGGCGAAGCGTCCTGCGCGAGCTGCCATATTTTCGGCGACTTCGATGCGCTGGCTTGGAACCTCGGTGATCCCGATGGTGCGGTGGGAATCAACAACCAGCCCCAACCAGACCCAGTGCTCGAATTCACGAATCCCACGGAGCCATTTCATCCAATGAAAGGCCCCATGACGACGCAAACCCTGCGCGGCATGTCCACCCATGGCGCGCTGCATTGGCGCGGGGATCGTGCCGACGGGTTCTTCGGTACAGACGCCTGTAATACGGCAGGATACAGCCAGCTGAACGCGACGGAAGCCCCCTGCGAAGAGGGTCCGGCCTTCCGCAACTTTATCGATGCCTTCGAAGGCCTCGTCGGAAAAGAAGGCACGATCACGTCCGCTGAGATGCAGCAATTCGCCGACTTCATCTTCCAAGTGCAGCTGCCGCCTAACCCAGTGCGACGATTCGACGACACACTCCGCAACCCACCTATCCCAACGCCGAGCGAAACACGCGGTCAGGGCCGTTGGTTCAGCTGCGGCCCCGGGACGACGGAATGCGCGCAACTGGACGTCAATGCAACCGACACCGTCGAAGACTGCGACGGCTGCCATAGCCTCGACCCCCTAAACGGCTTTTACGGATCTGGCGGCGAAGACAGTTTCGAAAATGAACCGCAGCACATGAAGGTTCCGCATATCCGAAACATGGTGAACAAGGTCGGTATGTTCAGCGTCGCCGGAGACCAGGTGCGCGGCACTGGCTTTCTACATGACGGCTCGACGGATACCTTGCTGAACTTCGTGAGCGCCGGGGTCTTTGCTCTGTCGCCGCAAGATCGGCTCGATCTCGAAGCCTTCATGCTCGCTTCGCCCACCGATATCGCGCCGATCGTTGGCCAGCAGGTGACGATCACGCCGGCGACCTTCGCGGTCACCGATATCAACAACCGTATCAGCCTCATCGATACCCAAGCGGGTCAAGCCTTCGCTTCGAAAATTCTCGGCGGGTTGGTGACCCAATGCGATGTCATCGTGAAGACAGTCGAGGGCGGCGTCGAAAAGGGTTACACGAGCACGAACGGTGCCCTCTACACCCCGGACGACGGCGGTCCAGCGATTTTGGAAGCGGCTCTTCGCGCGAAAGCAGACCCTGCAGGCGATGCTCAATCGCTCACCTATACAGCGGTTCCGCCTGGCGCAGGCGTGCGTATGGGTATTGACCGGGATGAGGATCAAATCCTCAATGGCCTCGACAACTGTCCCGCTGCGGCGAATGGCCCTGGCGGTGGTACCTGCATCGCCGGCGACACGGCGCTTCTCGGGCTCGAATGTCTCGTTGGAACAGAGTGCGGAGCGGCGGGCGTCTGTTCCATCGCTCAAGAAGATGGAGACTCGAACCTCGTAGGAGACGCGTGTGAGCCTTCAATCGTTCCAGAACCCTCGGGACTCACCATGCTGACCGTTGGAGTCAGCGCCCTGCTCGGACTATCCCGTCGGCGAACTCAGAGAGCCCACGGCCGTTAGGCGGCTAGGTCGGTGACCCACGCCATGCCGACGTACCCTGCGGCTCCCCAAGCCGGCGCTTTCGCGCGTTCTTCCTGAGCAAGGCGAGTGCCAAGAGAATCATAGACGTCCGGCCTGCTCGCACTCAGAGCTTCACGCTCCGGTCACCGGGCGAAACTTGCCCGAGCGAGTACGAACTGTATCAGCTCCGTCTCCTCGACGCCGACCTCGATCTCGAAATATCGAGCGCACCCCCCGCAAAATCGAATCCAGCGATTCCTCAGCCGATAAAGGCGCCGTATGATCTCGATATGTCCTTGGCTCCCAACATCATCGATATCAGCGGCCTCCTCGAGGGCCATGCCCCTGCGGTCGCGCGTGTAGCGGTCGAGATAGCAGAGCCGTGTCAACGGCTCGGCCTATTTCAAATCGTAGGACACGGAATTAGTAGAAAGGAGCTCACGGCTTTTGATCAGGCGATGCGCGCATTTTTCGCGCTCTCTGACGATGCAAAGAATTTAGTCCGAAGATCCCGCGATAATGCCTGGGGCTACTACGACGAAGAACTCACAAAGAATCGGCCTGATTGGAAAGAGGTTTTCGACTACGGCACAGAGTCATTGGAGGGCCGGGCGCGGGCTGCCCACAGCGACGGCGTCAATCGGTGGCCCAAGGGAGAGGCGCAACTGCAGCGCACCCTCTTGAATCACCACTCGGCCTGTACGCGCATCGCCCGCGCTCTTCTGAAGGCACTCGCAACAAGTCTCGGCCTAGCGCAGAGCCGGCTAGACCCATACTTCGAGGACGACTCAAGCTTTACTCGGCTCAATTACTATCCGCGATGCGAGGACCCAGCGGCGCCTGATGCCCCGCCTATTCCTGCAACCGGCCACCTCGGGGTTCATCCTCATAGTGATGCAGGCGCATTCACACTCCTCTACCAAGACGAAGTCTCAAGCTTGCAGGTCTTGGACAGGAATGTTTTTGAAACCGTGCAGTCCGAGCCTGACGCCCTCACCGTCAACCTGGGCGATATGCTTCGCGTCTGGAGCAACGACCGTTATCGCTCGCCGGTTCATCGCGTGCTGGCGCGCACGGATCGCGAACGCTTCAGCGCGCCCTTCTTTTTCAACCCACGCTACGACACGCTATGCAGTCCTCTGGTCGGTCGAGAAGAATCGGGATTCACGCCGCGCTTTCGTGAGGTCTGCTGGGCCCATTTCCGTGACCAGCGCTCCGCCGGCGACTTTGCGGATTACGGCAGCGAGATCCAAGTCGAAGATTTTTTGGTCGATCCCGGCGCCCCGCTTTAACTGCGGCGTGAACCTGATTCTCACCCTAGGCGTCAGTTCCGAGCGCGGTCGGTACTGCCCATTTTTCGATTCGAACTTGAATTAACTCGATCATAGAGCCGTCCGGGTCCAAACAAATCGCGATCTCCGCCATCCCGCCCTGGCACACCTGTGGCGCGCTCAAAAACGGAACGCCCCTCGCAGTCAAACGCTCGTAGTCCTCACTCAAATTCTGAGACGCGAGACAAATTCGCACTAGACCACGATCCTCATTCGCTAGAGGGGCACGTCCTGCCCTGCCCGCCCATTCTGTTATGTCGAGCATCGGGAACCCCGAACCCAGTCGCAGGATGCAACCCCGTCCGCTTATGCCGTCAGGCAGCTTAAGCGCGCGCATTCCCTCAGCGGGCACCGGGCTCGGCTCGCCTTCCCTTAGGATGCCCATATAGGGAATCGAAGGCATCAGGATTTCGAACCCCAGCCCTTCATAAAATGCGACGGAGGCTTCAAGGTCCCGAACGTTGAGATTGATATGCCCCCATGACAGCCGACTCGCTTCATTACTCACCTCGATTAATTCCCACTTGAGCACCCGCGCGCAAAAATATTGCCACCGTCAATATTAGTTTGCCTTCGGGGAGTAGTGAATCGGCGAAGTATAAGCGCGTTCCTGAAGTGAGACCGGCTGACCCGTTGTCTCGGCATCACGTCCGAGCGCAATCGCATCAAGCGTCGAGTGCCGCGGCGTGGGGATCTCGAGCACGCGCACGTAGTAGAACGCAGGCTGGGTGGAGTCGAAGTGAGGATCACTCCAGACTGTCGCCAGTGTCGCGGCTCCCGTCGAGTTATCGTAGTTCCCCGAATCAGGGTCTACCGTATCCGCGACCTTCGGGACATTGCCCCACGGATCCTTCTCACGGTCGCCAGACCAAGCAACGTCGTAGATTCGTTCGAAGGATTTCCCCGCAGCGAACCAGCCCTTAATCACCTGTATCCGGTCGAGGTGCGCGCTCTTGGGATCCTTCGCGGCTTGAATCACGAAGGATGGCGGGCCTTCGAGTGCGCGAAGTTCGCCGCCCATAGGGACACCTCTTGCGCGCAAAGCAGCCACATCGACAGATGATTCATCACCACGGACGAAGTCGGTCCCCCCGAATACCCTCACCGCAATACGCGGGCCCGTCGAGGCGTACACCTCCCTTCGCTTGAATGCAGCAAGAATCGCCTCGCGTGTATTTTCCTCTGCCCAAACGGCGGCCAGCCCCGAAGCGGATAGTGCCCACCCGAAGTTCTCGATGCTGTTAGTCGAATGTGTCTTGGATTCTAAAGTCGAATCGGTTGGGAACTTCCCCCAGAAATTGGGCTCTTCGGCGGTCGGCAGTCCCGTGTGTGAATCCGTCGAGCCGATCAATCCGAAGCGGTAGGGATTCGCTCCAAACTGGCCTTCGATCTCGAGGCCGCGACGCAATGCGGAGCGTACGAAATCGCCCTCTCCCGGATCCCATGGAATCGAATTTGGAGAGATGTAATGCGGGTACGATTCGAAGTCCGCGAAACGATCCTGGGGCGAGAGCGCGGGATCGGTTTCTGAGTCTCCCTTGATCTGCGTGGCCTCAACAACTGTTTCCCACTTTGCGCGAAGTTCGATCCAGTCGCGATCGATGGGGGTATCACGCAAGCGCTTCTCTGCCGGAAACATGTAGCCCCGTGAGATATTCGAGTTGTGAGGGATTGCAACGAAGTCCGCACCAGTGGCCCCGGAAGTTTCCTCGAGCCACTTCCACAAGTCCTCGGGATAGCTGCTCGTGGAGGAGGAAAAAGGAGTGAATTGCTGGGCCACGTCCGCGCCCGAACTGGTAAATACAACGCGATGTAGATTCGAGCCTGCAGGGATCGCGCTCCACTCCCATCCGATGAGTGCTGTGAACCGCCCGGGATCGTTCGCGGATTCCGTCGCGTTCGTTGACGCGACCCAGGCCTCCTGCATCACTGGCTCGTCATTCGGAATTCGGATTCTCGCGGGACTCGCCGCCGCCTCGACAACATCATTCGTATCCGAGGATGCATACTTCAGGAGCGTGACGACGCTCGTGGGGTCCGCTGCGAAGCGCTGAAACACCTTCTCCATTCCCCAGGAGTGCAGCCAATCAATCGGTCCAAGTCCATCACGGGGGAGGCCTGTTTCGTTGGCTGCTTTGAACATGCCAAAGCTTTCGGCGTGGTCCGATACGACAAGAAAATCAAGTGGAGTCTCGATCCGAACACGGGCACCCGTTGCTGGATGCAAAACCGGTAGCCCTTTCGCGAAGCGATAGGCGTCCGCGGGGCCGACGGAGAAATTCTGGTTGATATAGGAGTCCGTCGAGTAAAAACTGTGGACGTGCGTATCTCCCCAGAGAAGCTCTTGTTCGGCGAGCGCAGAGCCGCCTAACATCCAGCTGATGAGAAACACGGGGAGAATTGATCGAAAGGTGCCTTCCCCCGAGAGGCCGTTCCATATCAGTCTCATCCTCTGTCCCGTTCCATTTCTCTTCTATCTCCCCGTTCGTTCGATGCTCAACCGGCGGGTGCGTGCTTTGCACGGGATGGCCTGCCCGGTCAATATCTCCGAGCCTTGCTGAGTTTCAGAAACGCGCTGTATCAAGAGCTTCTGTTGTCTCGGTGTCGGCGTCAACGGCGTTGACTCGCTCCCCTCAGTGGACGAATCTTAGGTCCAGCCTCGGCGATCGGCGCCCTCTGTTTGTGTCCCCCGTTACCTCTGCCATTTTTTGGTTCGGAGCTCCTCTGATGAGTTCACCCTCCCGACCGAAACTCGTTCCCTCCCAAGTCTGTTTCGTCGTCGATGATGTACCCGCAGCGGCAATTGACTGCGTCAGCCGGTTTGGCTGGGGCCCCTTTCAACAATTCACAGCGCCGGTTGATGACGCCGAATACCGTGGCTTCCGCGGGCGCAAAGTGACGGACGTCGCACTTGGGATGGCCGGGCGCGTCCAAGTGGAACTGATACACGTCCGCGAGGGATACGACGCGATCGCGGCATATCAAGCTGAATACGGCGTCGGCTTTCAGCATCTGGGTATCGGGGTGCGCTCACGCGACGATGCGCTGGCCCATCTTGAGAAAATCGGAGGGAGGCTCGACTCAAAAATAGAATACGGTGGTCTTCGCATCGCGTTCGTTGATCTTCCTACCGGTCCCGCCATGTTTGAGCTTCTAGAGCAGGCCGGACAATCCTCCCGTAAAAAGGGAGAGGCGAAGATCGAAGACCAAACAAACGAGGAGGGTGAATACTCGAATCCCTCGGGTCCCAATTTGTTCGAGGTTGATCGTGCGACGATTGTGACTCCCGACCTAAACGCCACGCTCGCATTCTATTCAGAGGCATTCGGCTGGAAGGACTGCAAGGCGCATAACGCGACGCTTCGGCACCCAGCGGGTGAGGCCCAAATGCGACGCGCTCTGGGTCGCGCAGGCACCCTCGAGTTGGAACTCATTGAAGCTCAGACGGACGGTTCAGATCCCTATGCGTCACATCTGCGACGAGGGGCCCACGGGCTCGTTCATGCAGGCGGCGCACTCCGTTCTGCGGAGGAATCTAATCCCAGTCGCAGTCAAAGTGAAGCTGGCGCTGCGATGCTTCCATACGAATGGCTAGAAACCAAGGAGCCGTTCACGCTGGAGAACTGGGCAGGTGGCCCAGGAGCACTCCAAATGCGACGCGCAGCCACTAAGGCCTAAGGAGGTTTTTCTATGGCAGAATCTGAATCCGAACATCCCGCGCGGCGAGCGGGGCTGCTCTCACAAAAGCACGTATCTGAGGGGAATCGTGATGCTTGGCTCGATCTCTTCGCGGAAGACGGAGTTCTTGCGGACCCGGTAGGTCCATCCCCCCTCGATCGCGAAGGCAACGGCCATCAGGGGAAGGCGGCGATCACGGCCTTCTATGACAAGTTTATTTCGATGGGCAAAGTGAGCTTCGATTATCCGCGCTCGTATGCGTGTGGCGAAGAATGCGCGTTCATTGGCACCGTCTACACACGGATAGGCGACCGCCCGGAACAAGCGTCTGAAGGCGTCTTCCTCTACCGAGTTAATTCGGATGGGAAAATTCTGTCTCTCCGGGCATTCTGGGAGCTCGCGCGTCCGACTCTTTCCGAGGATATTCATCCAGCGGTCGGCCGAGCCCGTTAGACCTAACCTACAGGGCCCTACGCCTGCCGGCTTGACGGGACGTCACGATCACAACGTCGCAACGCGAAGGAGCTGACAATCGATGAGCCTGCCAACCCAGATTCAAGTTTATGGGGGGAACCATTCGCCGTGGGTGCAGGCGGTTCTTCTCGGCGTCTATGAAAGGCAGATTCCTCATATCGTCAGAACAGTGCCCCCGCTCAGCCTTTTCCTCCACTCTGGAATCATGATGCCCGCGGCAAAATTTGATCAAGCGCCTTGGGCGCTGGATTCCGGGCGTATTCTAGAGTCCCTTGGATTCGAGGACGGAAGCCAAGCCGACAAGGAGGCGCTCAATCGGGTGTTCATGAATGGCGCACGAGAACGAACTGAGAGTATTTGGAAGTTTTGGTATAGCTGGAGTCATCTGCGAGAGCATTCGCCTTCGGTACTGGGACGACTCTGGGGGCATCTGCGCCGAACCTTTTCGGTCTTCTACTTCTTTACGATCCTCACCCTGCTGCGGAGACGCCTCTCCCAACGAAGTGCAAGCCAACTCGCTACCCAATTCAGTTATTGGGAGGAAAGACTCGCGACAGGTTCGCCATTTCTCGGCGGTGATTCACCGCAGATCATCGACTTACAACTCTTTGGGCAAGTGCAGATGTTTGCGAGCATCCCTGGGCCTAGCCTGGCCGTACTTAAAGATGCGCCTGACCTTGACTGCTTGCGAGCCTGGATTTCGCGTATGCAGACTCGTTTTGAGGGGTACGAGCATCTCTACTCAGCGCCCTTCTTCGAGCCCCGCGGAATGGAGCCGGAGAAGGCGCCGCGATTCGAACGCGCTTTCTATTGGCTCAGCTGCCTTTGCATCTGGCTCGTATTCCCGATCACGCTCGCGGTCACGCTCTTTTATGTCGCACGCGTGAATCGACTGAACCTGCGCTGACTAATGAATGGGCGTAGGCCCATTCTCCATCTTCATTCGCGTGTAGCTCGAACTTCGATGATCTGTGCGCGACCCCGAAAAGGTTGACCGCCCTCGCGAACCGAACTCGCATGGAGTTCTTTCCGGCCGAGGTCAATCACGAAGGTCGCTCCGAATTCATCACTGTCCCAAACGACGAGTGTCAGATCATCACGCAAAGCGACCCACGAGTAGCGCAGGGTGGCTGACGGGGGCTCGGCGAGGCTTGGCTCTAACAGAACGAAGGTAACCGCGGACTCATGATAGGTCGCGCTGTAGGTACGGCCGCTCGGGAACTGATAGATCAGTTCACGCCCCGCCAAAGGGGACAAGCGAATCTTTGAGGAAGCCACCTCCAGGTCGGCACATCCGAAGACGGACAAGGCGACGGAAAACAAAACGACCCACATCCAAAGCCCGAGCGACCTCCGCCCGGCAGCTCGTTCGTATTTAAGCATGGTCCCCTCGAGCCGCTAATCGTGCATCAATCGCATCGAGGTGAATTTCAACGGAGTAACGAAAGAAATTGCCGAAATCGGACATGCTGCTCGCGCCTTCTGATCGTTTCGGCCACACGGCGCGAACTTCCTCGGATAGCTGAGCGCCCACTAAATCAGCGAAGCATCGATGGCCGCTATGGGGCGTCGCTCTCGCGAGTACTTCCGACTCTGCGACTGCGGTTATTTGATGCAGCAGCGCTTGAGTAGACAACAAGAGTTCGCGTTCGCGAAGCCCCGCATCAAAGAGCACGCTCGCCAATGCACCGTTTGCGCGCGCATTGAACGGATTCGCTCCCGGCAACCCGCCGCCGTAAAAGCCTAGCTCTAGATGGGATCGAATTCCTTCGCGAATCACCTCAGAGAGCGCGAGACATCGGTCGCGCCATGGACCCGTTTCGGCCTTCGGTAATTCAACCCCTTCCGAGGCAAGGTGCGAGACATGCTCAACAAGCTCGCTCTTGTTCTCGAAATGCCGATAGAGTGCGGCGACGTCGACACCTAACTCCGCAGCGACCCGCCGCATAGGCGGCACTCCGCACCCGTCTACCCGCGCGAGCGATAACGCAACCGCTCCGATCACCCCTCGACTGAGGCGCCGGCGAGAAGATGGAGCGGGTTCATCGACCGCTGAAGATTTTGGCATCTTCGGTTTCCTTTGAATCACGCAAGGGACTCATCTGAGGCGTCGGCGATTGTCCCATGAATCAGATCTCGCCCGGCCCACGATTCACTGCCTCTTTCGATCCGCTGCGGCGGCCGCGGCTTGCATCTGCTTCATCACTCGATCGATGGTGAAACTCGCAGTCGCTTGGCGTGGCGGGAATTCGCGATAGGTCGAAATCCACTTACCAACGACTTCCTGCATAGGCACGAAAAGCCAGAGCTGATCCGCCATGAAGCGTGCATACATTCCCGAGTCCATGGATGTCTCGAAGGGGTCGGTTCGGAGGTTCATCACGGTCGGAAAGACCAAGGGACTTCGTCCCGACGCCCAATCCTTCATGACTGCGAAATGAATCTTCCAATCCCGCCAGCGAATCGCATTTAGGTTGGCATTGTCGTCAAAGAAGAAGACCGTCTCCCGCTTCCCGGGGCCGGAGCCGTCGAGCAGCTCCGTCTGATCGACACCATCGATATGCACCTTGTAGCGCTTGCCGCCGGCGCTGTGCCCACGCTTGAGTTTGGCAACGACATCCGTCACGCCCGCGGCACGAAGGAACGTCGGCAGCCAATCCTGATGATTCATGACATCGTTGATGACGCGTCCCTTGTCGACCGTGCCGGGCCAGCGAATCATTGCGGGAACCCGAAAGCCGCCTTCCCAGGTCGTTCCCTTCTCGCCACGGAACGGCTCGGCGCCGCCATCGGGATAGGTATTCGTCTGCGAGCCGTTGTCGGTCGAGTAGACAACGATCGTGTTCTCATCGATGCCGAGCTCGTCCAGCTTATCGAGCAGCATTCCGACATGGTGGTCGTGTTCCATCATGCCATCGGCATAGAGGCCGTAGCCGCTGCTGCCCTTCCACTTCTCCGCAAGGCGAGTCCAGACGTGCATCCGCGTCGAGTTGAACCAAACGAAGAACGGCTTGTCGGCCTTGTGCGCGCGATCGATAAAATCGACCGCCGCATCCGCGAACTCCTGGTCTGCCGTTTCCATGCGCTTCCGCGTGAGCGGCCCGGTGTCCTCGATTTTACCGTCAGCAAAGGAGTGAATCACACCACGCGGCGCATAACGTTCATGAAAGGCCGCATCCTTCGGGTAGAACTCTGTCTCGGGTTCTTCTTCGGCATTCAGGTGATAGAGATTTCCAAAGAACTCATCAAAGCCGTGGTTGCTGGGTAGAAACTCATCCTTATCGCCCAGATGGTTTTTTCCGAACTGGCCGGTGGCGTATCCCTGCGGCTTCAGGAGTTCGGCGATCGTCGGGTCTTTTTCACTAAGACCTATATTCGCCCCTGGCATTCCGACCTTAAGAAGGCCAGTTCGAAGGGGGTGCTGGCCGGTAATAAAGGCAGAACGACCCGCCGTACAACTCTGCTCCGCGTAATAGTCCGTAAAGATCGCGCCCTCGTTTGCGAGGCGATCAATATTAGGCGTCCGGTTGCCAAGCATTCCGCGGTGATAGGCACTGATATTCCACATGCCTATATCGTCGCCCCAGATCACCAAAATATTCGGGCGGGATTTGTCCGCTGCGAAACCGGGTTCCGCGAGCGCACTTACTGCTAGCCCGACGACCCCGGCCAGTATCACGATTCTTCGAATTAGTCGTCCCAAAAAGCCACTCCTCAGATGTCGTCCAGGTTTCGGTCCAGCCGGAGTCTAAGGCGATTCTTTAACTCGGGGAACCGGTGGCGCCACGCAACAACGATAAAACGACTGAGAGTTGGTCTCCCGGGGATTCACTGCGGTAACGTATGCCCTTGCGGGTGAATAAAATGGAGAGAGAAATGTCGCTGATGAAGTCTGGTCTAATCGCGTGGGTGCTCTGCCTCTTTCCCCTTGTCGCGCTTGCTGCCGACAAGCCCAATATCCTCATCATTTGGGGAGATGACATCGGTATCAGCAATATCTCCGTCAATACCCGCGGCATGATGGGCTACCGCACGCCGAACATCGATCGAATCGCCAACGAAGGTATGATCTTGACCGACTACTACGGCGATCAGAGCTGCACAGCGGGCCGCTCGTCCTTCATCACCGGCCAGAGTCCTTTCCGAACCGGTCTGACTAAGGTGGGTACACCAGGCGCTGACATCGGTATCAAGGCCAAAGACCCGACCCTCGCAGAGATGCTCAAGCCCCAGGGTTATGCCACGGGCCAATTCGGCAAGAATCACCTCGGCGACAAGGATGAGTTTCTCCCGACGAATCATGGTTTCGACGAGTTCCACGGCAACCTCTATCACCTCAACGCCGAAGAGGAACCCGAAAACGAGGACTACCCGAAAGACCCGCGCTTCCGCGAACAACTCGGCCCTCGCGGCGTCATTCACTCTTATGCGGACGGCAAGATCGAAGACACCGGCGCCCTCACTAAGAAGCGGATGGAGACCGTCGACCAGGAATTCGTCGACAGCGCACTCAACTTCATGGATCGCTCGGCCAAGGCGGACAAGCCCTTCTTCGTCTGGTTCAACTCGACGCGAATGCATTTTCGCACCCACACGCCCGACTCAATTAAGGGCGTCTCCGGGCAGGATTTCTACGGCGACGCCATGGTCGATCATGATCGTCAGGTCGGGGAACTTCTGAACAAACTCGATGAACTCGGCCTCGCGGACAACACCCTGGTCTTCTATTCCACGGACAACGGCCCGCACTACAATACGTGGCCGGACGCCGCGAACACGCCTTTCCGTGCAGAAAAAAACACGAACTGGGAAGGCGGTTACCGGGTCCCTGCCTTCGTTAGGTGGCCTGGCAAGATCGAAAAAGGCTCGGTCTCGAACGAGATCATGTCGCACCTCGATTGGGTCCCCACTCTCACCACCGTCGCAGGCATCTCCAACATCAAGAAGAAGTTGAAGAGTGGCTACCGCTCAGGTGCGAAACGCTTCCGCGCTCACCTCGACGGCTACAACTTCGTGCCCCATTTGACAGGCAAGGCCGAAAAGGGGCCACGCCGTGAGTTCATGTATTTCAGTGACGACGGTATCCTTGTCGGCGTACGTGTAGGCGAATGGAAGACAGTCTTTGCGGAACAGCGTGGCCACCGCTTCGACGTCTGGCGGGAGCCCTTCGTATTCCTTCGCATCCCTAAGCTCTTCCATCTTAGGCGTGACCCCTACGAACGCGCCGACACCGACTCGAACATGTACAACGAGTGGTGGATCGACCGTGTTCCGCGTGTTTTCGAAGCGATTCAAGTGGTTCAAGCATTTCTTGGCACTTTGAAGGAGTACCCTCCCAGCCAGGCGCCCGTCAGCTACGGCATGGAAGAGATTTTCGGCGACATCATGAAACGAGTGCGGCAGCAAACGCAGCAGTAGCGGGGACCAGCCACGTGTCGCAGTTAAGCGAGATCCAGCGCCTAAGAGACCAAATCAGCGAATCGATCATCGGACAATCGACTCTCGTCGATCGCCTGGTGGTCGGCTTGCTCGCCAATGGCAATCTTCTCGTTGAAGGCCTTCCTGGACTCGCAAAGACTCGCGCTGTGAAAGCGCTCGCCGGGAATCTTGAAGCGGACCTCTCGCGGGTTCAATTCACGCCTGATCTGCTGCCTGCGGACATCACGGGCACGGAGATCTACTACGCGACCGAAGGCGGCGGCGAGTTTAGATATCAGCCGGGCCCCATCTTCAGCAACATCGTCCTGGCGGACGAGGTCAACCGCGCCCCTGCCAAAGTCCAGGCTGCGCTTCTCGAGGCGATGGAGGAGCGACAGGTCACGGTCGCAGGCACGACGCATTCATTGCCAGAACTCTTCATGGTGATGGCCACGCAAAATCCCATCGATCACGATGGCACCTATCCACTTCCGGAAGCGCAACTCGATCGGTTCATGATGCACGTTGAAGTTGGCTACCCGAATGAAGACGACGAAACGCGGATCATCGAACTCGTGCGACACGAAAATACACAACGACATACGCAGGCTGGCCCCGCCCCGATCGCGCAGTCTGCAATTTTCGCTGCCCGCGTCGAAATTGACGCTGTCGAGAGTTCCCCCGCCATTACGCGTTACCTCGTCGACTTGGTTTCGGCGACACGACACCCCGAGCGCTATTCGAGCGATCTGGCTGGCTGGATCGATCACGGCGCAAGTCCTAGAGGCGGAATCCATCTCGACCGCGCTGCGCGAGTCCGTGCATGGCTCGACGGCCGCAGCTACACCACGCCGGAAGACGTTCGTGGAATCGTTCACGACGTATTGCGACACCGCGTCTCGCCCTCCTACGAAGCGAGCGCAGAAGGCATTACGCCTAACCAAATAGTCGACGAGCTCCTCAAGCTAGTCGCTGTGCCGTGAGCTGAACGGTGTCTGACGCGGCATTCGTATCGATCCGCGAACTGGTGGGACTACGGCGAGAGGCACGCGAACTCACCTTCCTACCCCGCATGCCTATTCATAGCCCGCTCCCTGGCGCGCACGCTTCGCGTCTCCGCGGACGGGGACTCGACTTCCGTGAACTCCGTGCCTACGTCCCGGGAGACGATATCCGCGATATCGACTGGAAAGTCACCGCGCGAACGCGTCGGCCGCACACGCGGGTCTACGACGAAGAACGGAACCGCCCCGCGCTCCTGCTTGTCGATCAGCGCGTTAACATGTTCTTCGGGAGTCGCCTCCATATGAAGTCCGTGACTGCAGCGCACGCCGCAGCACTCACCCTATGGCAGGTCCTAGCGAAGGGGGATCAGCCCGGCGCAATCGTCTTCAACGATGAAGATCAAATCGAACTCCGACCGGCGCGTAGCGAATCTGGATCCATGGCGATTCTTCGCGTGATCGAAAAAATGAACAGGTCACTGCGGGCGGATGACGGACGAATTTCACGCCCAACGCAGCTGAATCGAATTTTGGGCCACGCTGGTCGTCTCGCTAAACACGATCACCTCGTCGTACTTATCAGCGATCTCGATGGGTTCAACGAAGCCACTCGGCCTTTGCTCAATCGGCTCACGCAACATAACGACGTCCTGGTCATGCGAGTGAGCGACCCGCTTGAGCGGCAGCTTCCGGAGGCAGATCGTTTGGTCGTAAGTAACGGCGACCTTCAGCTTGAATTCGATGCGGCCGACCCATCCCTCCGGTCATCCTTCGCTCAGACCTTTCAAATGGTGATTGATGCGGGTCAAAAGGAACTCACCAAGCGGAAAGTGCCTATGGTTTCGCTGGGTACTGAAGCCCCTGCGGCCGGGCAGCTCAGCGCTCTGTTTGGACGCCGCGCCCACTCACGGAGGCCATGAAGGTGGCTGGCTCTTCCGCTGGAGATCCGATGTGGGGGCTTCGCGAACTTCCCCGCCCCGAAGCCATCTCGTGGATGCCACAAACCTATGGCTGGGGACTTGTCGCGCTCGTTCTTGTCCTAGGACTCACGTGGATGGCACTACGAGGGTATCGCGCCTGGCAGCACCAAGCCTATCGGCGCGTAGCAGAGACCGATTTGTCTGAAATAGCGAGGGACAACGCAAGGCTTGTTCATCTGCCAGCACTCCTTCGCCGCACCGCACTCGCAGCGTTCCCGAGACAAGAAGTCGCGAATCTCCACGGCTCGGAATGGGTTGACTGGTTGAATCAACAGGGCGCAAGTTTCCTACCCGACGACGCGCGATGGTTGGATCAGCTCGCCTACGACCCACAGCTCGCAAAACAATTGGAGAGGGAGTCCACCACGCGGCTCATTGCATCGAGCCGTCTATTCATCAGGAGCCATCGTGCTCGAGTTTGAATTGCCATGGGCATTCGCGTTACTCGCCGCGCCGCTATTCGTTATTTGGCTCGTTCCCGAATTTCGTGATGAGAGCGAAGCCGTTCGCACGCCCTTCTTCCAGCTCCTCGCATCGCTCACCGGTACACAACCCAAAGAAGGCGCGGTCGTAGTCCGAAAAGGCATTTGGCAGAAAGCCTTCCACGTCATAGGTTGGAGCTTGATCGTCACCGCCCTGGCCGCCCCGGTTTGGGTCGGCGACCCCATCCTGCAGCATCGTCCCGCCCGAGACCTAATGCTCATCGTTGACTTGTCAGGATCGATGGAAGAATCAGATTTCACCCGTGCGGATGGGAGTCTGGCGACGCGACTGGATGCCGTGAAAGACGTGCTGGGGAGCTTTATCGCTCGTCGAGAGAATGATCGCCTCGCACTCGCAGCATTTGGCACAGCGGCCTACCTGCAGTCCCCCTTTACGGAAGATCGTGAAGTCATCGAAGCGCTATTAGCCGAACTCAGGCCACGTATGGCTGGCCCGCGAACCATGATTGGGGACGCAATCGGACTCGCGGTGCGGCTATTCGAAGCGAGCGACAAGCAAAACAAAGTTGTCATCCTTCTTACAGACGGAAACGACACCGGTAGCGATATGCCCGTCGGCCGAGCCGCCCAGATTGCCGCCGAAGAAGGCATCACCGTCCACACCATCGCGATAGGCGATCCGGCGACAGTTGGTGAACAGGCCCTCGATGCCGAAACGCTTGAGACGATTTCACGCACTACGGGCGGCTCATTTTTCCTGGCGCTGGATGGCAGAGAGCTCGAAGCGATCTATGCCGAACTCGATCGTTTGGAGCCCGACCGAATCGACAGCCTGAGCTACCGACCGAAGCGAACCTTGCACTGGGTTCCACTCGCCGCACTCATGGTTCTCGGGCTCGCGCTCTTCAGCATCATGCTCCGAGTTCCGGGAGGGCGCACGAATAATGCTGCCTGATCCTCAGCTCGCCGACTTTCATTTCATCCGCCCGTTGTGGCTACTCTTGATCCCCTGCGTCCTATGGGTCCACATGAAGCTGCGCCGAGCCTACAGCGCGTCCATACAGTGGAAAGGATCCATCGCGCCAGAACTCCTAACGCACCTCACCGTCGCTGGGCGGAATCGGGTTCGTATTAGGCCTTACCAACTGATGACGTGCCTACTCACCTTGATCGCAATCGTCCTTGCAGGGCCTGCTTGGGAGCGCGAGATCACGCCGTTCACTCAAGATCAGGCTCCGCTCATCATTGCTATTGAACTCACACCGAGCATGCTCTGCATAGACCAGGAACCTACTCGGCTCGATCGAGCACGCTTCAAGTTGCGTGACCTGCTCGCTCGACGCCGGGGCTCGCGCACGGCTGTCATCGGATATGCCGGCAGCGCCCACCTCCTCCTCCCCTTTACCGACGACACGGATTTACTCGAGGTCTATCTCGACGCTCTTCATCCGAACCTAATGCCGACCCCAGGCGATTCGCCCGAACGCGCGCTTGAACTTGCGGCCGACCTATTGGCGAAGGAGTCCGTAAGCGGGACATTGCTATTTCTAACAGACGGAATCACCGAGAGGCACGCCGAGCAATTTTCCAGATTCGTGACTCGGAGCAAAGATCAGCTGATCCTGCTTGCGTTCGGGACCGACGAGGGCGGCGAGACCCGCGCGGATGGAATGAACCTCGCCGTATCCTTTGAGAATTCCGAAAGCGCCCCGCCCGTGTACCGCCACGGCCTCGAAGCGATTTCCTCCGCCACGCGGGCACCACTTGTCTACTCGAGCCTCTACGAAGCGGATGTCGACTCGGTGATGCTTCGGATCAATCGCCACTTCATCGACGCAATCAATGAAGACGAGGAGACCGTCTGGCGCGATCGCGGCTACCCAATCGTCTGGCTCATTGCCGCCGGCATGATCGTTTGGTTCCGACGGGGGTGGACGGTTCAATGGCGCGTATGAAGCCCGAACAAACCAGTTCTTCGACTCTTAGCTCGCGTCGTTTTGGATTTATCGGAGTACATCACGAGCCCGAACGTATTCGCGTCGCTTCAGCAGTCACGCTCGTGGTACTGATCGCTATGTTAGTCGGTTGCCACCCGGAGGAACGAACGCTCGCGAGTCAAGCCGTTCAATACTTGCCGGATCCAATCGTCAGCGCGTTCTGGACGAATGACCAACAGGCGCGCATGTGGCACGAAGCAGGTGACCCTCTCCGTGCGGCTTCACTGTATCGTGATCCTGTCTGGAAAGGCGTCGCCTACGAAGACGGAGGTGACCTCGCTCAAGCGGCCGCGAGCTTTAGTCGCGTGGATACCGCGGAGGGAGCATTCCGGCTTGGCAACGCGCTCGCACGCAGTCAGAAGCTGGGGCCAGCAACCCAAGCCTACACCCGAGCTCTCGGTCTCATTCCCAACTTCCAAGAGGCAAAGTTCAACCTTGACTGGGTACGGGGGCTCCTGGAGCTCGGTGAGAAGGAATACGAGGATTTCGGAGGGACAGGCGGGCAACTCGAAGCTGACGAGTTCGTGTTCGATGATTTGGCCGTCAACGCAATGGGGGAAATGACGATCGATGAAGCGCGCCTACAAGGCCTCAGCCCAGAAGCCATTCGCGAGATGTGGATGCGCCGTGTTCAGACAACGCCCGGCGATTTCTTACGGCTGAAGTTCGCTTATCAAGCGCAAGCCGATCTCGATCTTCGGAAGGGGACGTCACCATGATTCAAACTCGATTCCCCACGCCCGCCCGAGGCCGACCCATACGAGGCGCTCTTGTGATTGCGCTCGGACTATTGATTCCCATCTATGCCCAAGCCCAAGAACTATCTGCGCCAGCCGACGCAGAGGAAGCTGTTAATACGTCCGCCCTCGCGACAGACCTACTTGAAAGTGGCCGAGTCCAGATACGAGTTCAGATTGATCCGAACGAGGGCCAGGGAATCGTCGTCGGACAGCAAACCCGCTTGCTCATCGAAATTCTTACAGACTCGCGATTCAGTCGGGCGCCGCAATACCCCGAACTAATAATCCAAGGTGCTATCTCCTTGCTTCCCGAACAAATGGGGACAAACTTCACGGAACCGATCAATGGAACCACTTTCTCAGGCCAACGCCGCGGATACGTAATCTTTCCTCAGCGTCCTGGCATCCTCAGTATTCCCTCCCTTGATATCCCGGTTGGGGTCGCGGGCCTCAATGCAGATGATCTAAGCATAGTGCTACGAACGGCGGCAATCGAACTCCACGTAGGGGTTCGCGCCGGTGTCGAAGAAACGCAGCGAGTCGTGACGACCCCACGGCTCGAGATCCAAGACGAATGGGATTTCGACATTGAAGGGCTCAAAGCGGGAGATGCAATCGAGCGCCGAATCCGTATTAGGGGGACGCAGATTCTTGGCATGTTATTGCCGCAGCTAGATTTCGAGGCGCCGCCCGGCATCGCTGTTTACGCGGACAGGCCGCGCATTTTCGACCGGGTGAACCGAGGCCAATACAGTGGAGAGCGCAGTCAGAAAGTCACATACGTGTTGCAAGAGCGTGGCTCCTTTCGAATTGCTCCTCTCGAGATTCTCTGGTGGAACCCCGACACGGGGTCACTCAACGTCGAACTCGTACCGGGCCGAACCTTCGAAGTTTCTGAAGCAGGTTTCGGAGCGTCCAACACCTCTGCTTTGACAGACGGCCTTGCCCTTTGGTACGAACAGTTTTTGGCCTGGGGCATCGACAGTTTGCGATGGCTGCTTGCTCATTGGTTGGCCGTTGCCCTGCTAATCGGAGGCACATTTCTCGTTTGGCAAAAAGGACACGCCGCATCGAAGAGGCTCGCGGAGCTCGTGGATGAAGTCCTCACTCGCCGGCGTGACTCTGAGTCCTTCGCATACAAAGAGCTTACGACAAGCCTTCGAGGTGATGACCTCGAACAGATTGCGACCTGCTACTGGAGATGGAGAGAGCACCTCGCTTGGCCTGCGTCCGACAGCCCTGCCGACGCCGCTTCCCAAGGACCAGATCTGTCGAATACGCCCTTCTCAGGCGCTGCAATGCCCCTTTGGCGGCACTTCGAGGCCATTCGTTATGGCAATGTGGGTAACGCCTCGGATCAATTTGACGCGTCGGCCCTTCGAAAAGAACTTCGAGAACTCCGAGCCCGGTGGCGTGGTCAACTGGCAGAAGCGGACCGCCGCAAGAAGGCTGCAGAGTTTGCACCCCGTCAATTGAACCCGCACACTGGGAGCGAATGAGGCGGCAAATGCCAAAACCGCCTAATAGAGACTTCGCCGCCCCTTCCTAACCATTGCTCGATCACCCTCTGAACGGCCGCCACTCTGCCAGAGCGTCCTTTTGGGTGACGCAGCAGGCATGGATGGGGCCCGCCGTTTCCTCTCTTAATCCAGTAGGAGCAGTACATGAAGATCGGACTCATTCCCGTCAACGTCGGCGTCCCAAACGTGGAAGCCATGGTCGGTATGGCCCAGCTTGCCGAAGGAATCGGCTTTGAATCTCTTTGGACCTTCGAGCACGCGATCGTGCCCGTCGAATACCAATCAAAGTATCCATACAGCGCCGATGGCAAGATGGGCGTAGATGCAGACGCAAACTTCGTGGACCCTTTGATCGCTCTGACTGCGATCGCCGCCAGCACGAAAACGATCCGGCTTGGTACGGGCGTCAACATTCTGTCGCAGGCCAACCCGCTCTACGTGGCAAAGCAGGCGGCGAGCCTCGACTTCGTTTCGAATGGTCGCTTCGAGCTCGGCGTGGGAATCGGCTGGCTCAAGGAAGAATTTCAGGCGGCGGGCACGCCCTTCGAACGTCGCGGCGCGCGCTTCGATGACTATATCCAGGCTATGCGAAAGATTTGGTCCGGCGACGTCGTCGAACATAAAAGCGAGTTCTTGGATTGGACGGGCTTCAAGAGCAAACCGGTTCCGATCCAAGACCCCTTCCCGGTCGTGATCGGCGGCACGAAGGGCAAAGCCTTCGAGCGGACTGCGAAGTACGGCAATGGCTGGTTCGCGCCGACGGCCAGCCCCGACCAGCTATCCCCCATGCTCGAGGAACTCGCGAAGGCATGTGCCGACGAAGGGCGCGATCGGTCGGAAATTGAAGTGACTGCTATGTGGTTTCCTAACTCGACAGATCTCAGCGATGTCGAGCGCTACACGGAGCTCGGTGTCAGCCGCCTCGTCGTACCTGTCTTTGCACTCGGTAAGGGAAAGCCCGCCGATAACCTCAAAGCATTCGGCGAGAACGTGATCGCGAAGCTCGCAATCAGGTCATAGTCGATCACCGACTATTCGCTCTAAGAGTCGCAGGCCAACTATTCGCTGATCATCTCAGATAGATAGGATTCCCGCCCAACGTCCCTAATGAGATGGAGTTGTGCTTCGTGCCAGTCTATCGACTCTTCTTCCTCTCGAAGTATGTCTTCTAATAATTCGCGGGTTCCGTTATCACCCTTCTCTCGAGCGAGTCCAATTCCCTTATTGAGACGCTCAACCGCATTCACCTCAAGCGCTAGGTCGAGCTCGTGCTGCTCACTGGGGCTTTCGCCAACCCTAACGGGGCTCATTCGCTGCATGTTCGGAATTCCGTCCAAAAACAGAATCCGCTCAATCACGCGATCGGCGTGCTTCATCTCTTCGATCGACTCTTCATACTTTTTCTTAGAGAGCCGCGCATAGCCCCAGTTCTGACACATCTTGTGGTGAATGAAGTATTGATTGATTGCTGTCAATTCAGCTGTCAAAACATCATTCAGCGTCTCAACGATCGAAGCATCACCCTGCATTTTTCCCCCACTAAGTTTCGACTCCCCCGTAGTCTAGCTTCATGTGTTTCTCACTGCAGGGATAGACTAGATAATGAATGTGAAATCGTTCATTCTTTATGAGTACCCAGGGAGAACCCTATGACGCTTATTCTCGATGTAGATGCTCATTTCGAACCGGGCCCCGAATGGCTCGATCCTTACCCCGAGCTTGCCAAGCGCCTCCCGCCCTTGGATCCCTCGGTGCTCGCGGTCGACGCGATCATTGGGGATCTACTCCACTACGTCCCCGAGGCAGATCGGCCGCCTATGGCCGATCTCGTCCCGCCCGGCATGGCCTTGTTGCATGGTCAAGAAAAGGACGACGAAGCGGGACGTCGATCAGAATTCGAAGGCAAGAATCAATTTCAAGTCGCTAATGCGAAGGCCCGACTGGCTTGGATGGACGAGCAAAAAATCGATATCCAGAATGTCATCTGTCTATCGGGGATCGCCTACTCCATTGCGATCGATGACCTGGACCTAACTCGTGACGTTATTCGAACCTGTAACACGTGGCTCGCTGAAACGTGTGCCGGGAGCAAGGGTCGCCTACTTCCGGTCACGGCACTCGACTATCACGACCTCGATTGGACTGTCGCTGAAATGGAGCGCATGCGCGCACATGGCAGCCGGGTCTTTCTGGTGCCCGCCTATCCGGTCGGAGGCATCCCGCCGGCACATCCCTCCTGGGATCGCGTCTGGGCGGCCGCCGTATCACTAGGCATGACGCCTATGCTTCATACTGGGTTTGAGCGCATGCGCTTTGATCCGGGCTGGGCAAACCTTGGCGGCGACACAACCGTCATGCGTATGGTCTCAAGCGCGCATAGGCACGTGGCGCCTTCAACCTTGATCTATTCCATGGTCTACGGTGGCGTCTTCGAGCGCTTCCCGAACCTAACACTCATGCTCGCCGAGGTTGGAACTGGCTGGCTGCCCTACCTCATGCGCGAAATTGACGACCGCGTATCACCGACGGCCGAGCTCTTTCTCGGAAAGTCTCGGCTTAAGCAAAAGCCCAGTGAATACCTTGCTCGTCATATACGTGCGACGCCTCTGAGCGGCGGCAACGACCAGCCCCTCCTCGCTATCATGCGAGACCTGCCCGAAGACATGATCGTGTTTTCGTCGGACTTTCCGCATTTCGAAGGCTTTACGGACCCCAAAAAGTTCTACGACGAGCTCTTCTTAGAAGCGTCGCCTGCAAAGACAGAGCGTTTCTTCGGGGGCTCGATGCTTGATGTCTACGCGCGAATGGGTGACCCGATCGAGGCGCCTGCATCGTAGATAGCCATCAACTCGATTGATCGCGAGGCCAAAATAGGCCCCACACAACCAAGTCTCCTTAGTCTCGACTCGCTTGGCTTCTGCAGCGAGGCTTTCCTAGATCTATGTGACGCGGCGTGCCTAAAATCACACGCGCTGCCTATGTTGCCGGGCTCGGGCCGTGAACATATTCTTGGCGGGAGGCCGGCGCCCGTGGAGCAAAACCACGTTACTACCAAAGGCGGATCCAAAGATGATGGCTCGAACGAAGCCTCAGGCAATCAGACGGCGGATCGTCGCCTGCTTGCTAGTCGCCGGTCTCATCGGCTCATCGACGTTCTCCGGCAGCGCCGCTCCCGATGAACCGACCTGGCTGCTGCCGTCCTTAAGAGACGCACATGACCGCTTTACGAACCCAATCGGCGAACTCCTGCGCGGCGGAATCCGCGTGCGTCTCCCGTTCCTTCTTGGCCGTATCAAGGCGACCTTATCTCGGCGCGAGGGCGCTCCGCCCAGCGAGTCGAGCGGGACCGCGCACTTCAAGGCGGCACTGGCCGGATCACCCACGGTGACTTGGATTGGGCACGCAACGATGCTCGTTGAAATGGATGGTGTTCGTTTTCTTACAGACCCTATGTGGTCCAAACGTGCGAGCCCCCTCTCTTGGATCGGCCCAGCACGGCATGTCGCGCCCGGGCTGGATTTCGAAGATCTACCCCCAATCAATTTCGTCCTCATCTCACATAATCACTTCGATCACCTTGATCTACCCACGTTAACCCGCCTAGCAGAACGCGATGCTAATACGCGCTTCCTCGTCCCCCTCGGCAACGGCGAACTGCTGCGTGACCACGGTATCTCTCGCGTGACGGAGCTCGACTGGACCGAACAGACCCGGATCGGCGGAGTCGAAATCCATTGTTTGCCCTCGCAACACTGGAGCAAGCGCAGCCTGACGGACACAAACAAAGTGCTTTGGTCTTCTTGGGCGGTGATCGGAAAAGAACGCCGCTTCTATTTTGCGGGAGACACTGGTTACTTCAGCGGATTTTCTGAAATCGGAAAAGCGCTCGGCCCCTTCGATCTCGCGGCCGTGCCGATCGGCGCATACGAGCCGACCGAACTGATGCGACTCACGCATATGAATCCTGAGGAGGCCTATCAAGCGGCCCTGGACGTTCGCGCCGAGACGGCCGTGGCTATGCATTTCGGAACCTTCGACCTCGCAGATGAACCCCTCGACGAGCCGCCAAAGCGATTCCTTAAAGCAGCGGCGGAGATGGATGGACCAGAGGCGTCGGCTCCCGCGCCATGGGTTCTGTCCATCGGAGAGATGCGCCGCTTCTAATTCCGTCGTGACCGCCTCTGCAGTCACAGCTGAGTGAGTCCCAAGCTTCAAGTAACTTCTTAAGGAATGACTCATCATGTCTGATAAAAAGCCTCTTTCAGCCCGCACTGCCATCATCACCGGCGCCTCCAGCGGAATCGGAAGAGCGATCGCAATGCACCTAGCAGAAGCTGGGGCTCACACTTTTCTTTCTGGCCGAACCGCTGCTGCTATGGACGATACTAAGAAAGAAATCGAAGAGGCAGGCGGAATAGCGACCGTCATCACGTCAGATGTACGCGACGTCTCGCAGGTCTACGGCCTCGTAGACGCGGCCGTAGAAGCGACCGGGCACCTCGACATCATGGTGAATAATGCCGGCCTATCCTACCCAGCACCGATCCTTGAAGGCGATCCCGAAGAGTGGCGCTCTATGCTCGAAACAAACATCTTGGCCCTTCTCGTCGGCTGCCAGGCCGCGGTCAAGGCAATGAGGGCCTGCGGCGCAGAAGGACAGATCGTAAATATCTCGTCGGTCGCCGCAGAGCGCAGAAACTCAGGTGTCTACGGCTCCACCAAGCATGCAGTGAATTCAATCTCTTCGAGTCTGCGTGATGAACTAGAAGAGGACACCATCCGTGTGACGAATGTGATGCCAGGTGCAATCGCAACAAACTTTGCACGGAACTTCGACCGAGATTTCATTAACACGATGGGTAAGATGGCAGGCATGGAATTTGAGTTGGAGAAAGGCGACAGACTACCGCCAGAGGCACTCGAAACCCTCGCTCAGAACATGAAGCAGCTGCTCGGCAACCCGAACGATGTTGCGAAGGCAGTCCTCTACGCAGTGACTCAGCCAATCGAAGTGAATATCGCCGACATCGTCGTCAGGCCGCCCCGATCCATGAACGTCCCGCACTAATAAGCACGGGCAATCCTGCCACACGTCCATTGCACACGGAACTGTTGCCCCGCCGTTCTAGCTCTCTCGCAGCGCTCCTATGTTGGCGTTAAAAGTCGGAAAAACGGTCGGATCGAGCAGGAGCAACGATGACTGTTTGGACGATCCACGTTGTGCGATAACGATTTCACTCGCGGGGTCGATCATGGGGAATTGCCGATAAGCGCCCCGCCCGAGTGGGCAATTCCGACCCTCGACATTCCGAATTCAGGACTGAGGTCGATACGAGCCACTCTTCATTGTTGGGAGCCCGCCGAGAGCGCCCTTGTCCCGATCTCCCCCGGCGAAGACCTTAGCAACGATGCTCAGTGAAATGATTCGTTCGCCGTCTAGGCAAAGTCCTTCCATGCTCCGACGCCGGCCGCACGGTCGGTAAATACCCGGTGCACGACCACGAGCCCGTCGGTAAACTTGTCATCCAACACCTACCGAGACCCGAGCGCGAAGCCCATCAAGGTCTTTAGCACGGCGGGGAAACGTTCGTGCGGGTCCCGAGGCTCTTCGAACTTATGCAGAATGATGTTGCAACACGGTCTCCTGCTAACCTCTGCCGGCAAGATTGCTGAGTTCAACTCAGAACAGCGCCACCGGGTGCACGACACGAACTCTTCCCACATCAGCAAGACGACCCGTCGAGATCCCACCTTTCACATTCGGTCACTGCGACCCGCGTCTAACCGAGCTGGCTCGTCACCAATTCGGCTGGCATTCCGTGACAGTACTGCGCCAATGGACCAGCGCCGAAAGCATATCCCCGACTCGCCAGCAGAGTCCGCTACGATCGTGCACCCAGATTTAGCCGTTCACGAGTGAGGCCAGGCCCTCACCCCGTGACACGTCGCGCAATATGCAGACGGCTTGACCGTCGATATAACCCCACTCGCTATCAACCTCACTCGAAGAAATAACCAAGGAGAATTTTGTGTTCAGTCATGTAATGCTCGGTGTCAATGATCTTGAAGTGTCGAAGAAGTTTTACGATGCACTATTTGCCACGCTCGATGTTGGACCGGGCGCTGCCAACGCCAACCGCTATTTCTATGCCAGCAAAACGGGCATGTTCGCGATCACTACCCCGATCAACGGCGAGCCGGCGACGAACGGCAACGGAAGTACGATTGGCTTCGCTGTGGAATCCAATGAACAGGGTGATGCTTGGCACGCAGCCGGTGTCGCGAACGGCGGAACCACTTGCGAAGACCCGCCGGGTGTTCGCGAAGGCGCGATGTATCTCGCCTATCTCCGCGACCCCGACGGCAACAAGCTCTGCGCGCTCCGCCGCGTATAGGTTGAAGCGTAAGTCGATTTCTAAGCCTCTCTCTTGAAGCTGCGGACCGATCAATAGAAACACCCGCTCGTCCGCATCGCGATCATCCGCGGTGCGGGCAAGTGGGGACCTCTTGCGCCTCACGTGCAACCGTCGCTTCTATCTGTTCAACGACCAGGGACCGCGACTCGGCGAATCCCGGCGTCTATTTCACGGCTTTTTAAGGAATCGACGGCCGAGCAATACAGCACCTCGAGGGTTTTTATATGACGAGCTATTCGATGTTCCGGGCAACCCCTGTCACCGCGGCACTCGGTGCTGAGATTGACGGGATCGATCTCAATGCTCCTCTCACGGAAGTGATGCAGACAGAACTTCGCGACGCTCTAAGTGAGCATCTCGTACTCTTCTTCCGTGATCAGTTTATCGATGACGAGGCCCATCTCGCGCTCGCCAGCTGTTTCGGAGAGCCAGAGGTTCATCCGATTCGAGGAGCATTAGGCGACCCTAGTCGCCTTCATGATATTATCGACACGACCCAGAGCGAGCCGGATCGTGATGGCTGGCATACGGACGTTACATACATGGAGCGTCCGCCTTGCGCCGGGGTGCTTCGCTGCGAAGAGACACCTCCTGCCGGTGGAGACACGCTGTGGGCCAATATGCAGCTCGCCTATGAAAAACTTTCCGACGGTATGAAGACGTACCTCTCAGGCTTGCAGGGATTTCATGCGACGGACGGCGGTTTCATAGACTATATCCAGCGCCATTTGCCCGAGGACGCCGTAGAGAAGATCATGAAGGCTGTCGGCACCGGCGCGAGCCATCCACTTGTTCGAACCCATCCGGTGTCCGGACGAAAATCGCTCTTCGTCGACCGAGCCTATCTCGGTAGGATAGAAGGCATCAGCAAAGACGAGAGCGTCGCCATGCTGGAATTTCTATCGAGCCGCGTTCAGGACGTGAGTATTCAGTGCCGCTTCCATTGGACGACGGGCGCGGTGGCTATCTGGGACGAGCGCGCAACACAGCACTCTGGCTCAGCAGACCACCGCGGCAGCGCCCGCATCCTGCGACGCTGCACCGTTGCTGGCGAGCGACCGAGCTAGTAGGCGCCGCTCAGCGCCTCAGGGCTCAGGGGCTCTCATACGCGGATTCCCCGGGATGTGTTTCCTTCCCCTTGTTTCGAGCACTCAGACTTTCGTTCGATCGCCGGATCGCGTCTCTGGTAATACACGTTAGGAGTCGTGGCATAAGGACGTGACCCGAAGCGGCATCAGCTCCAACGCTCCAACGCGCCAACACGCCTGGGTTCGTAAATCAGCATAAACACGACTCGCTCGGTCGTTTGAGCGAGAGCGTTCGGGCTAGCGCGGAAGTCGTTGAGTCCTACTTCTACTACACGCTGAAAGTCCTCGTGCGAGTTGTTGCCGCCCACGATGGCGTCCACACGGCTTATCTGGCTAGGGGGAGCCTCCGGCGCGGCTTCAAGCTTTGATATGGAGGAACTCGAATACACGACGGCCATCTCGGTCGCGGATCAAGCTGACTAGCACCGGTAAAAAAAGACTCAGGGAAAGTGAGTGCGACGGATGCTAGAATCGCCGCTTGCCAGAAGCGTTCCCATTGCATCATGGAGTGGCTCAAAATGAAACCCGTATGTTTGGTGATCGGCGCCGGAGCTGGAATCGGCGGGCACGTTGGAAAGCACTTTGCGAGTCAGGGGTATAACGCAGTACTGTGTCGCAGGAGTGATGAGGACGGCCTCAGGAAACTTGTTGGAGAGATAGAAGACGCGGGCGGCTCAGCATCGGGATTCCTTCTGGATGCGAGTGATCCCGACGCTCTTGAGGATAGAATCGCCGAAGTCGAGGCTGAGATAGGATCCATCGAAGTCGTGGTCTTCAATCTCGGTGCACAGATCGGCTCGCGAGAGCTCGCCGACACAAGCTACAAGGCATTCGAACTTGGCTGGCGTCTCGCGACTTTTGCGCTTTTCCGGGTAGCCTCTTCAGTCTTTCCCCACATGGAAAAGCGCGGGAGAGGTACGTTACTCGTCACCTCCGCAACCGCCGCCGTGCGCGGCAATGCCGGCCAGCATTCCCACGCGGCAGCAATGGGCGGCCGTCGTATGCTTTGCCAGACGCTCAACGCGGAATTTTCGCCTAAGGGCATTCATGTCGCCCATATTCTGATAGATGGCGCTGTGGATGCGCCGGATACATTAGGCAAAATGCTCGGGCCTGAGCGCTTTCAACAGCTCCGAGAGACCCGTGGTCTGGATAATGATGGCCTACTTGTACCGGCCGAAATCGCGAAGACCTATTTCCACTTATCCCAACAGCATCGTTCTGCTTGGACTCATGAAATCGACCTGCGCGCCTTCTCGGACCGCGCGTGGTGGAATCACTAAGGGTCAAGCAGATGACGTCGGACGCCAACCGTCTGCAGAGAGAGTCCCTAAGAGTGTGTTTGGCTCGAACTAGACCAGATTCTCTCGGTCATAAAAGTCTGGCGATAACAGGTGCGCACGATGCCCGCGAGCGGGCCTTCGATATTATCTACCTTCATTAGGCTTGCTAGGAATTAAGTAGCGACAATGAAATGCCCTGCGAAACCAAGCAATGTCTAACAGTGATATTGAAAGTGTGTCCGCCGCGAAGTCAGCCCTGCCTCTCCGCACCCGGGCAGCCTACGGCGTTGGAGCGACAGCAGAATCAGGAATCACCGCTGCCTTCAATGCCTTCAACTTTCTTTTCTACAACAACGTTCTCGGGCTCTCGGGAACGCTTTGCGGGTTAGCCGTTACGATCGCACTCGTATTTGATGCGCTATCGGATCCACTCGTTGGATCGATTTCAGATCGGTGGCGATCTAAATTAGGGCGGCGCCATCCTTTTCTATACGCTGCGCCAATCCCGATGGCACTCTTCTTCTACGCGATCTATTCGCCGCCCGAAGGCCTCGGTAGCATTCAGCTCTTTGCGTGGTTTACAACGTTCACGATCCTGCTCCGCACCGCCCAAACCTTTTATCAGGTGCCCCACCTTGCTTTGGGCGCGGAAATGACCGCGGACTACCGAGAGCGATCGGTGTTGATGAGTTTCAACACCATCTTCGGACTCGTTGGAAACTTCGCCGTGACTTTTTTGGCGTGGAGCTATCTCGGAACGATTGAGGGTGGCCAAAACAACAAGGATGGATACGTCACGATCGCCGCCGCCGTCGGCGTGTTGACGATCTTCGTCATATTATTCTCCGCCTATTTCACTCGAGACCAAATTCCGAAACTATCGCAGCCCCCAGATGACCTCCCCACATTTAATGCAAGCCAGCTACGGTTCGAAATCGGTGAATGCCTGAATAATGAAAATTACCGGACTCTCGTCTTCGGCATCTTTTTTCTATCGGCGACATTAGGCTTGCACGAAACCTTGAGTTCTCATCTTGGTATCTTCTTTTGGGAGCTACCGCCGAACCAGATGCGTTACATGATAATTGGTGCTCCCATCGGGCTGACGATTGCGAGCTTCTTCACGCCTCGGATTCACACGCGATGGAGCAAACGCGACGCTCTGATCGCGGGCATTCTCGGAATGTCTGGTTCCGTGGGCATCCCGATCATTCTGAGACTGATCGGGCTATTCCCCGAGAACGGTTCTGATTGGATTTTTCCGATCTTATGTCTATTTAAAGGCATGTCGTATTGCATGAGCGCCATCATGGTCATCAGCATCGCGTCTACCCTTGCAGACGTAACCGACGAACACGAACTCATGTCGGGAAGGCGCCAAGAAGGAATCTTCTTCGCCGCCCGCTCCTTCTTTGGCAAACTCACGACCGGGCTCGGCCATCTTCTTGCGGGGATCGCAATGGACCTCATCGCCTTCCCGACGGGTGCGAAGCCTGGGGAAATCGATCCTGAGACGGTCTACCAATTTGGAATTATTGCAGGGCCACTCACGCTATTGCCCGGACTTATTTCGATTGTGTTCTATCGGCGTTACAACATCGACAAGACGCGTCACGATGAAATTCGTCGCGCGCTCGAAATCCGTTCGCGTCTACCGCTGAAATAACACTCCGCGCCACGGGGGAGCCCCGCCCGGACGCAGAGAGCACGGTTTACGTCACGGAGCCCCGAGGAATTCCATCTTTCCAATGGGCACGCCGCCCTGTCGCAGAAGTGCATACGCCATTGTCGCGTGGAAGAAGAAGTTAGGGAGTGCGAAACCTCTCAGATAGTCTTCTCCCGTGAACGTGAACGTTCGGTCAGGTCCCGCCTGCATCTCGATGACCCGCTCCTCGGAGCCGTCGACTTGGTCAGCGGAAACCGAATTCACATACTCGATCGTTTTCGCGACTCGACTCAGAAGGTCTCCGATCGTAGACTCGTCGTCCGCCCAAGACGGCGCGTTCGTACCCGCAAGACGGGCGACACACAACTTCGCGGAATCACACGCGGCCTGAACCTGAAACGAAAGCGGCTTCATGTCGGGTGTGAGTTGAAAGTCTACGAATTGATCTGCGTCGAAGTTCCTTGCGCTCGCATGAGCCTCCGCCGCTTGCAACCACGACGACATCGCCGTGAGAGTTCGTAAAAACGTCGGGGCACTGCTGGTATGCATTGAAAGAGTCATAGAATCTCCGTGACGGGCGCTGAGTTGATTGGCGAGACTCCACGAAAGGCGATGCGCTCTTAGGGGAGTTGAAGCCGCCGCCAAGGTATAGTTCAGTTCAAGTTCCCCAAAAGAGGAATCTTCGTGTCCGTCGAGTTCCCGTTTCCGATTCCCTCAGGCTGGTTCCCAGTAGTGGCGGGACCCAATCTCGCTTCCAGCGAGGTGCGCAGACTCGAATGTTTCGGGCGCGAAGTCGTGGTTTACCGAACGGAGTCCGGCAAAGCGCAGATTGTCGACGCCTATTGCCCGCACCTAGGCGCGCATTTGGGAGTGGGCGGAGAGGTCGTTGGTGAACTCATCCGATGCCCATTTCATGGCTGGCGATTCGGGGAAGAGGGGAAATGCCTCGAGATCCCCTACGCGACGCGAATTCCACAAGGGGCAAAGCTGACGTCGTACCCAACGATTGAGCGCAACGGCTTCGTGTGGGCCTGGTACGACCCGGATGAACGCCCACCGTTCTTCGAGATCCCCATACTTACCCAGTTCGACTCTCCAGAGTGGGTCGAGACATTTAACAAGACTTGGCGCATACGCAGCCAGATTCAGGAAATGGGCGAGAACGGCGCAGACAGCGCACATTTCCCAACTGTTCATGGCTCTGCCGCCGCCCCGCCCTCTAACGCCAGCAGCAACGGCGCCCACCGTCATGCTACACAGATCACCGAACTGGAAACATCCAAAGGACGAGCACGTAGTGTCATCGAGGTGCACAGCTTCGGCCTCGGCTTCGGCTACACCCATTTTACGGGAATTTGCGAAACCATAAGCATGAACTGCATGCTGCCCGTCGACGACGAGACAACGATTTTATCTGTTGTCTTCCTGCAGCCCCGCGGCTCTGAGAATCACGGGATCGCTAAAGCCATCTGTAAAGACCTCGATAAGCAGGTGGCGGAGGATATCCCGATCTGGGAGCACAAGCGATACCTGAAGGCCCCTATGTTATGCGATGGCGATGGGCCGATCGCCGATTATCGAAGGTGGTGCACGCAGTTTTATCCGGGCTACTCAGGGTCCGCTATATGAATTACCTCCTGTACGAAGCCCTCTTCTGCAAACAGCATAAGAGCTAACAGGGCCAGCATGCTGCGAAGTATCGCGCGTTTCCTCACTGCCATGCCGATGGTCATAAGAAGCTGTGTTCATGAAAAGCTTCGGTGGTGAAACGCCGCAGTAGTGGGGCACGTTGATCACTCGTGGCATTAGTCGTTAGCTGCACACGTTGGCAGTACGCCTCAGATCATATTTTTTATCGAAGGGGATCCGATCATGATCACGTATTTCTATTGGGCCGCGGTTATCGCGTTGGTGATTCTTTCACTCGGAATTATGGGTGTTGCAATGAGTCGATGGCGAACCGCGACTGCGCTCGCGATCACTGCCCTTCTCATGGGTTGGGCCGCTTACTACTTCCACTTTCAGCAGATCTTTGTCAAGCGCTGGGGCGGCGTTATGACGATCACCGTGCCCGACGGCCACGTTCACCTCGCAGCCACGTGGAAGGAAGACAATCTCTGGGTGGAAAATTACGAACCCGCCACCAATACCTGTCACTTCAATGAATACTCAAAGGGCAATCTGCTTCAGGGCAAAGTGACATTTAAGAACTGCAACCCGATGCTTCGTACGCCAGGGGCTCCGAGCATAATCTCGCGCTAAGTGTCGAACGACCTACTCTATTTAGGGTCGAGCGTTCGAGACTCCACGTCCCCGGGTGCGGACTAGAATGTAGCCCCCTCCGACTGATGCCTGCTCTGATAAAATTTCATGTTGAGGTGTTCAATTCGGTCGTCACGTCAACAAAAAATTCCAAATTTTTATCGAATCAGAGAACAAGCCCCAACACGGCCTAAGAGCTAGTCTCGATCGTCTAGCAAATGCGCTTCCTTTAACACGGCGCTTTACTGAATCTGAATAGATCACTCTGAACTAATTGCTTACTAGATCACTAGAGGAGCACCTTCGCATGTTTAAGGGTTGGTGGGTTGTCGGAACCCATTTTTCGGTCCAGTTCTTCGCCACCGGGTTCTTTGTCTACAGCCTCCCACTGCTATTCGACACGCTCGTTGAAGCTTTTGATACTGACCTTACAACGATCAACTACCTGCCGAGCCTGGCAAGCTTAGTAGGCCTCTTTATCGCTCCGGTCGCGGGCCCTTTGGTAGACCGCTGGTCTGCGAAGGCACTAATGCTGATAGGAGGCGCGGCCTTTATCCTCGCGTTGATCGGCCTTTCTTTTTCCCAGACCATTTTTCAGATTTTACTAGTCGGGTCTCTACTATTCGGGATAGCGCAGACTCTTCTCGGCCCTATGACGGGGTCTGCTGTAGTTTCTAGATGGTTCACCGTTTCACGTGGACGCGCTCTCGGTGTTGCGGCCATTGGAACATCTGTGGGCGGGATCGTCCTCCCGATCCTGATCGCAAGTGCCCTTCCGGACTTAGGCTGGCGAACCACATTACAAATTGTTGCGGCGGGAATGGCCGTAATAGGCATGCCTATGCTTCTCTTTTGTTTCTGGGACAACCCCTCTGATGCCGGGCTGCATGCAGAACCGCTCGCAAGTGATCCCGCCGGGCCGCCGCATCCCCAAGACCAAGAAGGTAGTCCGGCCCTTGCTACCACCAAGGACGTCCTCCGACGTCCTGCATTTTGGTACCTCAGTCTTTGCCTTGGGCTTTTTCTCTCCGTCTACGCAGCCACTCTTGCGAATCTTGGGCAGCACGGCGCGGACCTAGGTCTCGAGGTTGACCAAATTGGGCGCCTTGTAAGCGTTCTGGCAGTAGCTGGAATCGCTGGCAAGCTAGGCTTTGGCTATATGGCCGACCGCGCTCCGCTCAAGCTAGGACTCGCGACTTCGATTAGCTTAACGGCCCTCACATTGGTGCTCTTCTCACTCGAGCAGAACTATTCAATGATGTTGGCGGGGGCCATATCAATGGGCCTTGCCGCTGGCGGAATCATGCCGGTCTGGAATGCCATGGTACCAGCCGTCTTCGGAGTAGAGAACTTCGGCCGTGCTATGGGACTTATGTCACCAGTTATTTCACTCATGGCCGCACCGGCATTCCCGATCGCCGGATATCTCCGTGACACCACAGGGAGTTATGTACCGGCCTTCCAAGGCTTTTTGGGAGCGCTGCTTCTTGCATTGCTACTCTTGATCCCACTTCGGGTGATCCGTACGCAAGACAGTCCTGCGACAGCGTAGCTGCCAACAAAATCGTTTCCTCGGTAGCTCTCGTCAGCGCTCGTCGGGATGCGCCGCTCGCGAGAAATCCACAGCGAGGGCCTAGGACTTCTCGAGTTCTTGGGACGAAAGTCTCTGCACTCGGTCGCTCTCGGGGTTCGACTGTTAGTCTACGAGCGACTGCCCTAGCTTCTGGACGTAGTCGAGGTAGCCGAGCTTGAAGCGTGTATCAAAATTCTTTTGATCTGCGGCGAGCTTAACGATGACTACCTGGTTTCCCGGGTGCACGTAGATGGATTGGCCCCAGATTCCGCGAGCGAGAAAATCGCCGTCCCACTCTCTTGGCGTCCACCACTGATACATGTAACCAGACGTATTCGAGGAGCCAGAATTTTCTCCGGGCATAAGATGTGGCTCGTTCGGGGTGACCGATTCCTTCGCCCATCCTGGAGGCAGCACGACGCGGTCTCCTCGTTTTCCGCCGTTGAGATACAGAAGCCCTAGCCGCGCATAGTCACGGGCAGAGGCCGCTAGACCGCCCATAGTGAGTTCATTGCCAGTGGGATCGAGCGTCCATAGCCCTTTCTGCTCCATCCCCACTGGATGCCAGAGTTTCCGGGTCATGTAGTCAGTGATCGATTCGCCAGTCACGCGACTTAGGAGAATGCCGAGAAGCTGAGTGTTTATGCTCGCATAGTGATTGTACGTCCCGGGCTCATGCTCACGTTCGAGCGTGTTGATGTACTCGAGATAGGTCATGGGCGGCACCATCCCCACCATCTTATTGATGTCCGACTTAGGATCCGTGTAGTTCTCGTTGAAGCGCAAGCCTGATGACATCTGCAGAATGTGCCTAATAGTGACGCCATCGAAGCTCTTATTCGTGAGTTCTGGAAGATATTCCCGAATGGGGTCACTAAGGCTAGAGATTTTCCCTTCGCCTAGGGCGATCCCAACGAGTGCTGAAGTGAAGGACTTGGCAACAGAGAACGACGTGTGCAGCGACTCACGGCTGTCGCCATGCGCATAGTGCTCGAAAATGACCTTGCCCTTCTTGATGACAACAAAAGCCGACGTATCAGAGAGCGCAATAAATTCCTGAAGCGCTACGCCCTTCCCGTGAAACTCACCTTCGTACTCAAGAGAGTTGAGATTCTCGCCCAGTCTCCAAGGATTTGGCGAAGCGGGCATTGTCGAAATTGGCACGAACCGGTCCATGTTTCGGAAATTCTCGAACCGATCTCCGGCGAACATGGCGGTCAGCCCGCTCGCATCTTCGTCCCCTTCCGAGGGTGTCCCACCGATCGTGACTGCTTGCACTGAGGACTGAAGCAGGAAAACGAAAAGGCCCGACAACAAGGCCACCGGTAATATAGGACGATTCATAGAGCTCATCGAAGTCTCCTGGCCCGCAGGCGCTATCGCAATCTACTCAGCCACTTCACGGAAGCGGTGAACCCAGACTGAATGATCCGGGTCCCACTCCATTCCGCGATGCATTCGAACAATCAAGGCACGATAGGACTCCAAATCAGGAAACCCCTCGGCACGAGCGTGGTCGTCGGTCATATCCCCGAGTCGTTCGTGAGTGAGTGACACCACTTCAAAGGTACGCTCCTCGAGCTGAAAAGATTCGCCTGGGTAGGCGTAGACACCGTCTCGGCGCTGTTCCGTCTTGACGCCCGCAAGCGTCGCATCCACAAGTTTCTTCTGCTTGACCAAGCGATCGATCGTGCAGGTCTTTTCAGGATAGTCGGCCATGCGTATTCCTTGCCTAGAAAGGCTTGCGGGGGGAATCGAACCAGCGGGGCAGCTCACAGAAGCGAAGGGGTAGCGCTTCGCGTGCCTCTATTCAGTGCGTCTTCACTAACTGGTCGTTGATAAAAACTGCAAGATTCGGCACAACGCCTTGGGCAAACGTGCCTCACGTTCGGCAAAAAGACAAACGGCGCCCCGGGGGCAAACCTCACGAATTAAGCCCGCTACTCACTTGAAATAACATCGTTATTCATAGAACCGACCATGGACACATACAGATGTCTCCTCGGAGCCCTCGCCTCGTTTGTCCAGAGAATTGTGCGCGAACCCCTGCTCCGAGAGATACCGGGCCGCGTAGCGCCAGGTGTGGTTTGCTGGAATCACTCAGTGAATTACTTAATTCGCCTGTCGGATAGATTTCAAGCTCGGCCCAACCCTGTCGCCGATCTGGCGCAAATTCTCAATGTCAAAGCCGTAGACCTTGGCTGCGTTGCCGCCTAACAGCGCTGTGATTTCCTCTTCGGGGTAGTCGCCAAACGTCGCGTGCAAGCTGTCCATCGTGAAGGGCCATGTCCCCTCGAGATGCGGATAGTCCGATCCCCACATCAGCTTATCTAGGCCGATCTTATACCGATCCTTCCCTTCGTGGGCAGGCATAAAGGACGCGCCGATAAAGCACTGCCTCTCAAAGTAGCCAGTCGGCGTGAGCGACAGGTCCTTACTGAAGTACTTAAAAATGGGATCCGCAGACTTGAACTCGAGAAGCCGAAGCGTCTCAAGAATCCACGAGCACCCGGTCTCGGTAAAGACAAGCTTTAGCCCCGGGTGTCGTTCAAGGGCGCCAGACCAGACCAGAGCCGAAAACGGCCGATGCGCGAACATGTCCACCTCGCTGATGTACATCGCCGTCGCGCTGGGCTCATCACCGTAGTCCGGGGACCAACTTGAATGCACCTGCAGAGGCATATCAAGTTCTTCGCAAACGGCCCAGAGCGGCTCATAGCGGGAGTGGTGATAGAAAGGCTGATCTCCCGTCGTCCCTGGCAACAACACGCCGCCCCAAAGCCCAGCCGCTTTCGCGTCACGCACTTCTTGAACAGCGACGTCGATATCATGGACGCTGATGATCGCGACGCCTGCGTGGCGCCCAGGGTTCGAATTGCAGAGTTCAGCAAGCCACCGGTTATACGCCCGATTGCCCACATGATTCAGCTCGGGCTGATCATCGCCTCGGTACTGCAAGAGCGAGGCACCGAAGGGCACCATCTGCGGAAAGATCACTTCGCCGACAACGCCGTCGGCCTCGAGTTCTTCAAGACGAACCTTCGCGTCCCACTCCCCACGCCGAGGCGCGAATGCGCTTTCACCATCCTCGAGCATATCCCGAATCACTTCGTCCGTAAGATCCTCAGGCAGCATCTTGGCCGTATTGAATTTGCCAGAGCCTCCTTCGGCTTTCTCGTCGTACGCTTCGGACGCTTCTTGATCAAAGAAGGTGCCACGACGGACAATCATTTCACGCGCATACTGAATCCACCAAGCAGTCGCGATCTCGCGGTACTGCTTCGGCATATATTCGTTGTAGGTTCCAAACAACGCACCTGCGTGGCAGTCCGAGCTAATGATTGTGAAGCGAGTCACTGCTTAATCTCCAAGTTTGATTGTGAAAAGGTGCCGCTAGTTCACTCGCTAGTGAATTGGACGCCAAAGCCTCAGACGTCTTCGTACAACGCTCTACGTTCAATTGGCATAGCATCCAAGAACGCGCGAGCCTCGTCATGAGGCATGGCTTCGACGCGACCGTCTTCGTGCTGAACAGTGACGCCGCCCTTGGTCCACATCTTGAGCCGCTTCGCACGAACCTTCTTTTCGGGGTGGCAGACGAGATTGCAGGCGCTGCACATGATATTCGTCTTCGTCCCATTTTGAGCATCATAAAAGCCGCCGGGGACTGCCGGGCGATTCGCCGTATTCGTCGCGATCTCGATAAGAGATGGGAAAATTTCGTCATCGTTCTCCGGTAACTGTTTGCGCCCCGGTCCCCACGAACTGAATTTCCCGTTCTCCGACAGCCCAGTCAATCCCTGCATATGGGAAGCACAGCGCATGGGGTGCTCTCGCGCAGAATACTTGTGGTGATCGTGCTCCCCCATCTTCACCGTCGTGAACTCCGTCTCACTCATAAAGCTCGTCGGGCACACCTGCCCGCACCAGTTGCACTCGTCGCAGTAGTTCACTTCCTGTCCGAGTACCGGCGTCGGCGGCAATTCTGCGTTCGTCACACAGGCGCCGAGAACAATCGCGGCGCCGTGGCTCTCTGTCAGAATATTTCCTGACATCCCGAAGAAACCGACGCCCGAAGCCGCTGCGAGCATTCGCTGTGAAATTACTGGTAGAATGCCCATCGCCACGTATGGATCGCTGGCGGGATTCAGTTCCGCCGCTTTCCTCTGACGATCATTGCTCGGCATAACATCTGTTTTCGTACCGTCCGCCGGCGTATTTCCCGCGTAGACGACTTCCGCCTCGTAGCCAAATTTCCGAAGCTGATTGCTCGCTTCACCCATTAGGCCCTGGACTATGTTGTTGGTCTGAATGTAATGCTTCTGATAAGGCTCGTGGTCGATCTTCCCCATGTAGAGGTCGAGTATATGCTCATCAAGCGGATAGGAGATCACAATCGCCGAGCGCGCACCTTCGAGCTGGCGCGTGAGATCGGTGGATGGCGGACCACCCTCCAGCCCATCCTGCGTACATACTCCGACGGCATTGCAGCCCCCGTTTCTGAGATATTCGAAGAGTCGGTCTCGCATGGTTTCGAGATCTAGTTCTTGGCTCATTTTGCAGCTCCTATTTACCCGACGCAGGTCCCGTCGGCGCCGATTGTTTACCTGCCCGACTAGGTCGTTTGCTCGTTTGCGGCGCGGCCAACGCGCCGGATAAATAGTCGATCAGTTCTGAAACGTGATTATCTAACTCGCTAGGCGAAAGGTCTGACGCCCGTGCGAGGCTCCCTAGCATAGTTTCCCAAGCGAGATCGAAGCGAAGCGCCAGCGTCGGCTCTGCCACATGGGGCAACACCTGTTCAAGGAGGCTCTGTGTGGTCTTCGCGAATTCGGGCCAGCGGGTGAGAAAGACCTGCTCCGTGTGATGCCCGAGTTGGAGACGATGCATCAAAGTCAGGTAACGGTGGCCTCGGTCCCGATCCGAGACCAGCAACTCAACAAGCGGTCGAATCAGCGCGCCGATCACTTCTTCGGACGACGGATCTACCTTTGAAGCGACCGCTTCCAGTTCCTTCTCGTGCCGCTCGATCATCGGCGATAGTCGCCGCTCCATCACAGCCGCGACTAACTCCGCTTCCGTCTTGAAGTGATATTGCAGCGAACCCACCGAGAGTCCGGCCGCCGACTGAATAGCTCGCATCGAAACGCTGCCGACGCCATGTGCTGCGAAGAGCTCTTCCGCACTATCCAGCAACTTTTCTCGGCTCGAGGGTCTGGGCATTTTCGCGCTACTCCTGGCTCGTAGAGTTCACGGGGCACGATGAAACCCTAACTCATCAAGTGATGAGTTCAAGACAGGTGGTTACTGACCAACCCACCCTAATATTGAATTCAAAATTGATATTGGCAACATGGACAAGGCGAATTGGTTCAAAATCACCGCAGCGCGAGTGATCAACGATATTCCCATGATCGTTTGCGCCATCCCCGGGCCGCACACGGCTCTCGATTCGGTGATTCCACTTGCATGGAACCGACGCCTGATTAATCGCGCATCGCTTCATCGATTCGGTCCCTTTGCTTAGAACAGGATCCAAGCCAAGGTCGAGTAAGCCGCCTGTTTGATGGCGCGCCAAACCGGATTGCCATTGCGAAGTGCCTCATCCTCATGAGCCTGCTCAATCACATACGCGTGAAGGGCCGCCAGATCCGCGGGGTCCGCCAGTTCTTCTTGAAAATCCGGCATCCCGATCGAAACATACGCTCCTCCGACCACAATGTTCCCGAATCGCGAATGCGTCCCGGGGCTCATGTGGCGCAGGTCGGGGATTCCTCCTGAAGCCACAACGCCCGTCCCGTGACAGCGAGCGCAGAGTTCAGAGTAGAGCCGACTCCCTCGCGCCAAAATCTCAGCATCGACGTCTGGCATCGCCGGCGGTTTCTGGACCTTCTGTTTTTCCATGGGCATTGGGAGCTTTGCATGCCCACCTATCCGAAAAGTTAACAGGCGTCCTGACGTGGGCGTATTGGTGCGATCAAATTGGCGACCGAGCACTGCACTGAGCCCTCCCCCACGCGCTGCTGCAACTGCGACATACTGTTCGCCATCGACCGCATAACTAATCGGACTGCCCATGATCCCATTCTGCGTCTCGAACCGAAATCGTTCGGTGCCATCACGCGCGTCAAAGGCTGTGAAGCCTCCGTCGATCATGCCTTGAAAGACGAGGTCCCCCGCCGTAACGAGTGTCCCACCGTTGCCCATTGCCCCCTGATCCACTTCCCAGACCGACTTCTGCTCCCGCGGATCCCAGGCAAGTAAATACCCGTTCATCACCTCGGGCAGCATCGTTTGAACGAGTTGCGCGTTATGGATCGCGCCGTCCGATTCATTGCCTGTGCTGAAGACCCGCCTAGAAGCACGGAAGACCGGCTCGTCGCTCATGGGCGCGCCCATATCCATTGCCGGGATATAAACCAATCCAGTTCGCGGGCTGTACGACATAGGTTGCCAGTTATGCGCACCTAAGCCACTCGGGAATACCGTCGCCGGCTCTTCTGCGAAATCCTGCCCGGCCACCTCTACAGGTCGTCCCGTCTGCATGTCATAGTGACTGGCCCACGTCACCTGGCGCCCATATTTCTCCGCAGAGAGCAGTTCACCTGTCTCCCGATCGTAGATATAAAAAAAGCCTGCCTTAGGCGCCTGCATCAACACCTTCCGCTGCGAGCCGTCCCATTCGATCTCGGCCAGGATCATGTGCTGGGTCGCGGTGTAGTCCCATGTCTCGGCGGGCACCTGTTGATGGTGCCAAACGTATTCGCCGGTCTCAGGCCTGAGCGCGATGATTGAACAGAGAAAGAGATTGTCGCCCCCTTCGGGACTGCGGATTCGCCGATTATGCGGGGAGCCATTCCCGACGCCTATATAGAGGAGATCAAGCTCGGGGTCGTATGCGACCGAATCCCAAACGGTCCCGCCGCCGCCTAGCTCCCACCAGTCACCGGTCCAAGTCTTAGCGGCGCGCTCCATGAGTTCGTTCTCGAAGCCCTCGGCAGGATTTCCAGGGACCGTCCAGAAGTGCCAGGCTTTCTCGCCGGTATCCGGATGATAGGCAGCCACGAATCCGCGTGTGCCTGTGAACTCCGCGCCGCCGGCTCCTATGATCACAAGGCCCTTCGCGATTCGAGGGGCCCCTTGGCTGGAATAGCTGCCGTCGGCAGGCACACTCTTCTGAGACCACAGAACGTCTCCACTAGCAGCGTCAATTGCGATTAAACGACCGTCGAGTGTCCCAAGGAAGAGACTCCCCTGATAGGCGGCCACGCCGCGATTCGAAAAACCACAGCAATAGCGGTAGCTCTCTTCGCGCGGGACCTGTGGGTCGAAGCGCCAAAGTTCTTCGCCTGTTTTGGCGTCAAGCGCGTGAACGACGCTCCAGGCCGCGGTGAAATACAAGACGCCGTCAATCGCGAGCGGCGTCGTCTGCATTACGAAGCGGTTGCCGACGTCAAAACTCCAAGCGAGACCGAGTTCAGCGACATTGCCATTATCAATCTCGTCGAGGGGACTATATCGCCGCTCCGCATAGCCACGACCGTGCGCGAGCCAATTGGCGTCCTCTCCGCTCGCTTTGACTGATCGAAGACGCGCGTCGGACACGTCTCCTGACACGGGCGCTCCTGCCGTTTCAGCTCTAGCAATGGGAACACTCATCTGCGTAATCAACAGCGCGAAAAGAACTAGAAAACGGGTCACAAGTCAGCCTCACAATAATCGGGAGTCCTCGACTAAATGCGTCAAGATCGAGTCACTCACGATAGCCACTCGAATGGTCTCAATCGCAATACACCTGCTGAAATTCAGAGATGAATCTTGGTATGTTCGACAACTCGGCCCAAACTCATCTCGCTCGCCGCACTCGACGCTAAGGAGGCGTTCCATGACAACAACGAAGATCTACCTGGCCATCTCTGTGCTGATTTGGCTGCCCTACGGGCTCTATTGCGCGTTTACTCCCGAGTACCTCGAGGGCGCCGCAGGAGTCATGGCCACCACGCCCACAGGAACCACGGAAATTCGTGCCATGTACGGCGGGTTACAGGCATCGATCGGAATGATGTGTGCCGCTGCGTTGGCACGCGCAGACCTCGCGCGATCCGCTGTGCTCGCACTTGCGTTCCTGACGAGCGGCCTATTTCTCGTTCGGGTTGCCGGCTTCCTGATCGACGGCAGCGCATCCGAATACACGAACGGCGTCCTTGTTTTCGAGGGCACGTATTCCGTGATCTCGATCATGCTCTTTACGCGAACCGCGCCTAATTAATGCCTGTGCGACGGCGGCCTAGCAAGATCGAAGGGGCGGCTATTCTTCTCCGAATTCCTTTGCCTTCTTAGCCCGATAGTCATCCATAGGACCGAATTCAGGCTTCCCGCGGAAGGATTCTTCTACGTGGGCCAGAACTTCTTCAGGAGTCTTCGTCGGGTCCCATCCTTGAATCTGCGGCTGCTTTACGTGCCAGGGGCTGTCGCAAAACACTTCCACGCCGTTGCCTTCGGGGTCGGAGAAGTAGACCGATACCGCGTTGCCGTGAGTGACTGCCGCATGATTTGCCACGCGGTCATCGGCATCAAGTCGCTCAACCATCTCCTGCACGTCGGCGACGGAAGGAACTCTGAAAGCGACGTGCTCTAGGCTCGACGCATCCTCCGGCCCTCGAGTCGCGACGAACGCGATCTGGTGGTGATCACTTGAGCGACCGCTCATGAAGATAATCTCCGGTCCACCGCCGCCAGGCGGCCCCAGCGAACCGCGATCCGCCACCTTAAAGCCGAGTAGATCTTCGTAGAACAAAGCCATAGCGTTCACGTCACGGGCACGAACCACAGCATGAGACCAAGAGATATCCATTCGATCCTCCTAACGCGGCGGTGAGTCGCGCTGGTTATGAGTTCGCCGAAGGCTTCTACGGCAGACGAGCATCGAGGGCCCATCCCCCGGTTCTTAGCCACCCGATCGACGTGCTAGGAAGGTGCTAGGAAGGCGTTTCGTCCAGCACTGGCGCGGGTGCTTCGCCCGAATCGCTCTGCATGAGCAAAGAATCATCCGGGTTGACCAAGATGCCACGAAGCAACATCTCGATCGAAAAATTGTAGGTCTCGTGAAATGGCCTGCCGCGGATCTTTCTGCGGCGAATATTCTCATCGTGCTCGATGATACCATTTGCCATAGTCCAGAAGGCTTGAGCCGCCTTCCATGTATCGATCGGCAGAATCTCACCGCGCAGCACGCCCTCATCCAACACACGCTGGGTCACTTCGAGGCCGCGCTTCCAGTTTTCCGCAATATTGTCCGTAAGGCCTTCAGGAAGCTCTCCCAGAATCTCGGCGTTATCGAACGCCCAGAAGATCCCGAACGCGTCAGGATGCTTCATCCAGTGCTTCAGGTAAACCGACCACAACTTGCGCAAACGGTCAGGTGTAGAGAGGTCGTGTGTATCTCCGACGAACCGCTTCGCTCCTTGAAAAAACTCTCGGCCGTTCTCCGCAAGAACGGACATGTAGAGCGCTCCCTTACTCGGGTAGTGCCGATAAATCGAGCCTTTTGCGACTTCGGCGAGCCGTGCGATTTCATCCATGCTCGCTTCTTCAAAGCCATGCTCGAAGAAGTTAGTCCGGGCAGCGACAAGTATTTTCTCGCGCATACGCATGAAACGTTCCGTCTCAGACAATTGGGCTCTCCACGTGGTTGTCGCTAGGGGCGCTACAGGGATTGAGAACTCTTGCTAGAGCAACCCTTGGTAAATCTTCGGGGCACCTATCTCTTGAGTACTTTCGCTCGGAGGGCGCCCGAGACCATCTGTGCAATATTCGACACGGTCGTTAGGTTCCATTTTTGAATCGCATACTTAACGGGCGGATTCTGCTGGTCGCCCCAATAGTCACGCCCGCCATCGATAGCCTGCACGGTGGCTTCATATTCCGTGTTGAGCAGATCCGAGTCCGCCCAGTGCTCATGAATGCGGCCCCACGGATCCTTCCAGTAATCATAGATCTGCCCGCCTAGGCGATGACGACCGACGCCCCATACGGGCTTGTAGGCCTTGTCCGTGTGCAGGTGATCGTGGCCGATCATCACGTCATCGAAATTCTGCACTTCAAAGGAAACGTGCTGAAGTCGTTCCGTGCCATCGATACAAAGCTGGAATCCGATCGTGTGGTGATCGGTGTACTCGAGGCCCTTGTCGAGCCGAGCAAATTGCATGGCATCGGCGCCTGAAGGCTGGACGACTTTGTCGGTTCTAAGAATTCCGAAATGCTTCCAGTACCAGAGGTAGGCCTCTTCGATTCGCGTCGACTCTAGAACCGCGTGCCCGATTCGCCTCACTGTCGAGGCACCGCGCTTGATATCAGCGAATCTTCCGACTCGGTTGCGCTGGCCGTCAATGTTCAGCGGGATCGCCACGCCGGGATCAATCGGATCGAGTTCTTCCATCCCAAAAATCGCCTCGACTATAAACCCATGCGGGTCGGTTAGTCGTACCGCATAGCCACCGCCGGGCTCATCAAGCCTTTCGACAGGCGTAGCGCCCGCTTTTTCATGAAGCTTCTCAAGGTCATCGAGGCTGTGCATATGGAAAGCCAAATTTCGGAAACCGGGCTCGCCCTTGTGAAGGATGTAGATATGATGCGCCGTGTCCGTACCGCGCGCATAGATCGTGTCCGGGGTGCGGTCGCTAATGATCAGCCCAAAATCCTCGATGAACTTTTCGCCAACTTCGAGATCCGGCGCCTGCATGCGGACGTAGGCGAGGTCTTTGGCCCGAGTAATAGGCTCATTCATGCGAAACTCCTGATTTTTCGTCGAGTTAGCAAAGTGTAGCTCAGCCCCCCGACCTAAATCAGTCTCCGATCGCACAGGGCCCCGCAGCCCGTACCGCCGCGGCCATGTCCCATAAAGGTGCGGATGCCGTCGCAGGACATGAGCGCGGCCTTGTGGTCGGCGGGATCTACCCAGCAGGTGCGACATGCGTCACGACCACAGCGCAGGAAGGCGTTATGCGATTCGTCGAGACAACCCCATCGTGGCTGACTCGTCCTGTATCCCTAAAACGCCGGGAAGAGCGGCTTAGTAGACCACTACCGAACGAATCGACTTGCCCTCGTGCATCAACTCGAAGCCCTTGTTGATATCCTCAATACCTAACGTGTGCGTGATCATTGAATCAATCTCGATCTTCCCGTTCATGTACCAGTCGACGATCTTGGGAACATCGGTTCGGCCCTTCGCGCCACCGAACGCTGTCCCCTTCCAGACTCGGCCCGTCACGAGCTGAAACGGTCGGGTTGCGATCTCTTTGCCAGCTTCAGCGACGCCAATAATGACGGAGACGCCCCAGCCCCTATGACATGCTTCGAGCGCTTGGCGCATCACGTCTGTATTGCCTGTGCAATCGAAAGTGAAGTCCGCCCCGCCGTCCGTAAGCTTAACCAGCTCATCGACGACATCGCCGCTCAAATTTTTTGGGTTCACGAAGTCGGTCATGCCGAACTTGCGTCCCCACTCTTCTTTATCGCCGTTCACATCGACGCCGATGATCTTGCTAGCGCCGACCATGCGTGCCCCCTGCAGGACATTCAACCCGATTCCGCCCAGGCCGAAGACCACAACGTTGTCCCCCGCTTGCACCTTGGCCGTATTCGTCACCGCCCCGACGCCCGTCGTCACTCCGCATCCGATGTAACAAGACTTATCGAAGGGCGCGTCTTCGCGGATTTTCGCGATCGCGATTTCCGGCAGAACCGTGAAGTTCGAAAACGTCGAGCAACCCATATAGTGATAAATTGTTTCGCCCTTGTAGGAGAAACGCGAAGTGCCGTCTGGCATTAGGCCAGCGCCTTGGGTCGCGCGGATCGCCGTGCAGAGATTCGTCTTACCCGAGACGCAGCTCTTGCATTGTCGACACTCGGGCGTGTAAAGCGGAATCACATGATCACCCGGCGCAACAGTCGTCACGCCTGTGCCGACTTCGCGAACGATCCCCGCACCTTCGTGCCCAAGCACCGAAGGAAAGAGCCCTTCACTATCAAAGCCATCAAGGGTGTACGCATCCGTATGACAAATGCCTGTCGCCATAATCTCGACGAGTACCTCACCGGCCTTCGGTCCTTCGAGGTCGAGTTCTACGATTTCGAGTGGCTTCTTGGGTTCAAAAGCGACTGCTGCACGGGTCTTCATTTTTGATCCTTATGTTTCTCGGTTTTTATCTGGCGAGCGACTCGGCGGGCCCTCGAACGGGCCGAGCCTCGACCCCAAGCGATAAATTGCCGGCGGATTCTATCTTCATTGCCGCGTTGTCCAAATAATCCTGACTGCGGACTCAATACACTATTAATCATCGAAGATCTCTCTACCATGCCTCAAATCGGATTCGAGGCGGACCAAGAGTAATGGCTGAGCGATTGCGCAGAGCGTCCATGTGCAGAGGGCTCACGCCTCGCCTGCATCGGGCGCAGATCATTACCGCGACGGCCAGAGAGCCGATCCGCGCTGATGGATCGTATCCTCGAAGCCGTAATAGCAGGCATCTCTCCACCGATTCCTCAGCACGCGCCTTGAGACGCGGTCGTCGAATCATGGATACGGATTGTGCGCGCCCATTTTATTCGTGCTCCCGGTGCGGTCCCGGCAAGAGCGCTGAGCGGGTGCATGAGCCCCATAATGCTTTAAACCTACGCGGATCTGGTGCAGCTTTTCAAAGCTAGCGGGTTTGATGCGGACCAGCGCGTCGCCGCGACCGTTATGATCGCTTTGAACTAGCGATCTACTGTCCCGATTGCGTTGAACTTGAGGACGACAACCGGTTGAGCTCAACGTTTTAAGGGAGAAGCCCGCGCGACGATCAAAATTCTCTGGGTTGTCCAAGATTGAGAACGGCTAAATAAATAACGATGCCCGGTCCGCAGAGCTCAGTATCGAAGTTTCCAAACCACATCTGCTGAGTTCGAACCCCGTGCGGTCGAGGACATGACGACACTCCAACCGGGCCAGAATTCGTACTCGAGAGAAAACTGCTGAGTCCGCTCTTCACTAAATTCCTGAGTGACAGACACGAATGTGTTTCGCCCGACGTATGCGCCAATTGACAGTCGGTCCTGCGAAAGTTCTTCCAGCTGCAACCCAGTCTCCTCCAGTCTCATGGCATTCGCGACGGATCTTCCTGCCGCGGTGATTCCGTAAGACGCAGCAATCGCGGAGGCCTCATACCCGAGAGAGGATCGTTCCCCTCCACTCAATTCGCTCACCGTCCCACCAAACAGCAGTACCGCTAGAATATCAGACTGTTCAAGTGATGGATCGCTCGTCAGCGCGAGCGAGGGAGACGAGATCGGCCCCGAAAAAATGGCATCGATGGTGTAGTTTTTCACCTTATGGCGCGCAGTGAGATCGACGACTGGGTCGACCTTGTCACCGCCGACAAAGGTCAACTCGCCGTCCACTATCTTAAAACGACGACCCTGAACGTTGAACCAACCTCTGCGCGTACGAATCCGACCATGGAGAGTTCCGGGCTCAGCAGAGGCCTTATGAAGTCGGACTTGACCTTGAAGCTCTAACGAAGCCAACTTGTGCTGGACCCAGAGGTTTCGCTCCGCCGAAACCCCGACGTCAACCTCTGCATCCTTGAACCATTTCGTTAGTCGGTCCGCCTTGCGTACCACGGTCGCGCTTTTCAGCACGGGCGTGCCTGCATCGCTGGTCGGAATTTCATCCTCAAATGTGATTGTGGGATCCCTGGCTGGCGGCGTCTCTACCAGAAAGTCCAGCACCGGTCGAAACGTTCCATCATTGATATTGACAGTGCCCTCGACTCGAATCGGCCCAGCCCTCCTCTGCTTGATGGCCAACACGCCAGAGGCTGTCAGGGAATAGGGCCGAGATCGAATCACTGGCCACCGGGTCAGCGTGACGTTTGCGACCGAGGAATTGACGGATCCAACGCTCAAACGACCGCTGGCGGAAGCGGCGAGCCTTCCCTCCCCCGCACTGGCTGTGAGTGACTCCAGCTCCAACTCATTCCCCAAGTATGAGATCACCCCAGTAATCGACTCTACTCGAACACCCGTTGCTCGCGGCTTAACCGTCGCGTCATCAAGGGTCACGCGGAACGACGGCGTGAATTCGTCAGGTGTTCCGGTGACGGAAAGCTCGGCGTCCACTCGCCCGCTCAACTCGGTCGCGAGATCGGATACGAAAGGCGCGAGCTTCTCAATGTCGATCGCTCTTGTGACCCCGTCGAGTCGGAAAGGGCCGGTCATCTTCGCTTCAAGCACGGTGTCCCAAGAAATTCGACTGGGCAGCATGAACGTCGACTGAAGTTCTTGCGCGAGCGGCGGACCGGCGCCCAAAGTGAGCCTCGTCACGCCATCTGAGTAGAGCCCTTCAACCCGAATTCCGCCCAGCGAAAGATCGCGTACCCACAAATCATTAAGGTCAAGTCGGATATCGATCTTCGGAGCTCCTGCGGTGCCTGTCACATTCACATCGGTAGTCAGGCCCGCGCGCGCCTCGAGATCGCTGCCCGCGAGCGAAAGAAGAGGCGCGAGGCGCACATCCTCCAGAGATAAGCTGAAGCGTTGAGACCCAGCACTAGATACTCGACCACCCACCTTGACCGTCCCCGCCTGAGAGCGAATAACTGCATTGCCTAACGCCAGGTGGTCCTCAGCGAATGACAACTCTGTGGGCTCATCGAGGCGCCATTGACTCCCGAGCGCCGAGACCAAAAAATTATTCACACTCCCCTGAAATTGCTGTTGGTCCCATACTCCTGTGAGTTGCAAGCCATGAAGCTGCTGCGCACCGTCTTGGAGCCTGAAATCCGCGGTCACGCCCTGCTTGGTATCCCCGTCAAGTTCTAGGTCGACCTCGGCGTCGCCAGCGAAACCTTCAGCTTCGATATCTCCGACCCGGGCTCGTATCTTCCCGGTGACTGGACCCAAAAGCGGCCCCGTAAGTTCAAGGTCGAGGGTTGCGTCCCGCGCACGTGCGCTCGAGATCTCCAGCAGGCTGCCCCTGATATTTCCGAGAGCGTGAATCTGACGATGATCACCGACGACCTTCACCTGGCCATACAGTTCTCCCTCGCCAGACTGCCCAATCAGCTTCAGGAGCGGAGCTCCATCGAGCACATCAACCCGCGCTTCGAAATCCACAGCCGTACTCGAAGCGAGCCCTATTCTGCCGTTTGACCGAATTTGGCCCACGCTCGTGTTGATCCACATTTTCTGCACGAGAAGCGATTCGCGATTGGCCTGCACGACGAGCTCTGCTGAAGTAATCGCTACCCCACCAAGTCGCGAGCTTGAAAATGAAAGCGCCGCATCAGCAAGGGGAGTTTCTCCGCGAATGTCGGCAATTGAGAAGCGGCCACTAGATTCGAGAACTCCCTCGAGCTGTGGTTGCGTGACTAATATTCGGGAGAGGTCCAAGCCACTCGACTCTATTAGGCCCGCAACGCCCCATTGTTCCTTTTGACGCGTTAGGTCAAAATCAAGTGAGAGTGCCCCGCCATCATGACTCAATGTCAGCTGTCCGCTGCCACCAGAGCCAGACCAGAGGCCGGTTCCGGCGAGATGCCCGCTGATATCCTCGCGCCCAAGGAGCCTGCCGATTTCCGTCGCCTCAAAGCCGAACGTGCCCTTCATCTGGGCTGGGTCGAGGTCCAATAGATTGAGCGCGCCTTGCCACTGGATACCGGCGACTTTGGTACTCAAACGGCCCGAAAAGACCGCATCATCTCGGGCCCCGTCGAGTTTGAAATGCCCCGAATAGTCGAGTGCCGGCACGCCTTCCGGGAGAATCTGTTCGAGATCTTCATAGGCCAGCTTCGCCATCTCTACTGCGAAATGGACCTCGCCACCCCGCGTCACTTCACCCTGTGCCCGAATCTGGGATGACCCACCATTCGCTTCAAAACTCTCAACCGCGACCGATAGCTCACCCTGCGCGATACCGGCTTGCCCACCCAGTCGCGTGTATATCGGCGGAAGGCCCGAAGCCAGGAGGGTAGCCTTAAGCTTAATGCCAGCCGCATTAGCGTCAGCCCCGGCGACGAAAAGTGCCGTCGTGAAATCCAACTCCCTCAGCCGGATCAATTCCTCTTTCACGTTCCCGAGAGTTAGATTTAGCTCACCGTCGACAATCGACAGATCATCAATCTGTAGTGACAGATCAACTAAATCCTTTCCGGCTTCCTCGGCCACCTCTTCATCTGGAGGAGTGGAGCCGACTGCATCTAATAGGTTCCAGCCAGCCTCCTCATCTCGTACCCCATGGACGACCGGCCTCAAAAGTTCGAGTTCGTGCAGATGAAGTTGTCCTCGAATCAGCGCGCGCCAAACGACCGAAAATGACGCCCGCTCCACACGTACGATCTCCTGCCCCTCATGCCTAAGCGTCAGGTCAGAAAGTGTGAATCGCCCAAGAAGTGATCCCTCGAATCCTGAAACCTCGAGTTCCCCCGCGATTCGATCGTTCGCGAGATCAATCGAAGCCGTCACCAGCAGATCCCGAATTGGCGAGGACGTTAGAACTAAGGCAATCGTGATCAGTAGGGCCAAGAGCGCGATCCCAAACGTTCTGGCTATCCGGTTCCCCCCGGTTCCACGGTTTTCCGGTTTTTTCGGCGCGGGCTCCCTCCGCTCGGTCGTGTGCTTAAATGCCATCAGAAGAAGAACCCTATGCTGAAGTGCAACTGCCACGAGGGGTCGATGCTCTTCTCATTCAGAGGGAATCCGGCATAAAGGCTTAGGGGTCCAAATGGGGTGTCGTAGATCAGCCCAGGCCCTGCGGAATACCGCAGATCGTCGGGGATGAGATCGAAGCGATCGAGTGATACCTGCCCAAAGTCGAAAAAGCCGACTACACCAAGGTCGCGCCAGACCGGGATGCGTGCCTCGACGCCTCCTTCAATCAGAGAACGGCCGCCTAAGGGATCGCCGTTCGACGCGCGCGGTCCGAGTTGGCGACGCTGATACCCACGCACGCTGTTTTCTCCACCCGCATAGAGTCGTTTGAAGATTGGTAATCGATCTGGAGCGCTGAGTGAATCGGCCACACCAATTTTTAGGCGAGTTCCTAACACGCCCCAATGCCCCAGCGGGTGATATCTTATAATCGAGGCGGTCATTTTGTAGTAGTCATAGGTAGCGCCTAACGCAGTCGACGAGGCTTCGGTAAGTAGCCTTGCGACCCAGCCCGTAGTCGGGTGGATCAGGCTATCTACGGGACTCCATTCGAGAGACAACGTAGGACCTAGTAGGATTCCTTCACTTCGAACTCCGCCAATCAGTTGCGAAAGCTCAGAATCAACATCTCTGACCTGAGTCGTTTCGACCTGTAGCCCCACGCTTAAGACAAGCGGAGTCGAGAACTTCCGTTCAAAGGCCGGCCTCGCACGCACAGAGTTTCGCGTGTACATGCGTTCCGTCTCTTGAAACACAGAAATATTAAGAAGACCGCGATCGTTCTGCTCCCACATATGAGGCTGCATGAGTGAATAGTCAAGGGACCGCACGACGCTCGAGTACCGCCCCGTAAACGCGGTCCTTCTTCCGCTGCCGAACCAATTGTCATCTCCCCACCGCACTCTCAGCTGAGCCTCTTCCTCAGTGCTGTAGCCGACGCCAATTCGAATCTCACGATGCGGGCGCTCTTTGACAGTGATGCGGACTGAAGTGACTCCGAGCTGACCACCCTCCTCACTCCAATCCATCGACACCGAGGCGAAGAGGCCTAGCGCGAGCAGCTTTGTGCGGGATTCCTCGATGGCTTGAATCGAGAATGGTTCTCCCACAGCGAAGGTCAGTTCTCGGCTGATCAGATCCGGAGAAACCAGCTCCACACCCTCTATTTCGATTGAGGAAATCGTGGCATGCGGACCCGGCTTGGCACGAAATGCTGCAGTGACTTGGGTGCGGTCGGTATCGACTCGGGCGGATCGCTCGACCGCCACCCAAGGGAATCCCCCGGAGAGATAAATGCGTTCGATCTCCTCCGCAGTCGCGCGGTAGTCGCCCTCTCGAAATGTAGAGCCGGTTTTGAGCGAAAACGGACCAGAGACATCGAGCGGCTGAGGCGGCCTATCCAGTGTCTTAATAACCTCGAGATCAACCGTGGCCACGACCGCAGGCGGCCCCTCGACGATCGAGATCGTTAAGTCAACAAGGATTCGACCCCGACGCTCCTCTTGGCTCCAAGCGTACGAAACCAATGCCTTATAGAACCCTTCGGATTCATAAAACCGCACGAGCCTTGCGATGTCCCGTTCGAAAACCGCCGGATCGAACTCGGGTCGCGCGCGCCAAGGCGTGTACCACGGGCGCTCACGCGAGAGCATTCTCTTATCGAGCGACCTCGCACTGAAATGGCTCGCTCCTGTAATCTCGATTTCGCCGATCATCCATTCGAGATCCGGATTGAGCGAATCCCATTGGGACTGCTCGGGCATACGGTCCGCGATGGCCAAATTCGGACACAACGGCATAAGCAGCATAAGTCCGAGGACCGCCGGTAGCGAAAAACAAGGAGCAATATTGGACCGGCGTAAGGAAAGCAATCAGTACGCTCTCAGAACTGGGCTCGGCAAGCACAGCAGCATCACCGGAGCGTACCCGATTCGGCGGGACAGGATCCGGCAGGGAGCGGCAGATCCTTAAACCAGATCCACCGCTTTCTGTCCAGCGAATTCCAGGGAACCTCGTGTGCAAGGCAATTCGCCCGAATCATCTTTCTCAACTCCACAAGCTTCGCATTGCCCCGGGTCGAGTACTCGGTCTCCCGGCCCCACCTGACGTTCTGAAAGGTAGACTCGCTCTTCGGGTGCTCGGCAGATAGAATCGCCTCGCTGCACGGATCTCTACAAAGCTTCGCACCTCGCTCCTGTATGCGGATTGCGCCGCCGGCTAGACCGGTAATTGGAATCAAACGTGAACGATTCAAATAGGTCCTGCGTCGCAATCACTGGCGCCGCGGGATTCGTTGGAAGCGCCCTCTGCGAAGCGCTCGAGTCGAAGACTCGTGTAGTAGCGTTAGGGCGCCGCTTCCCGCCGCCCTCTGGGGCTCCGTCGGACTTAATCGAAAACGGAAACGCAGGCATCGAGCGGCGGCGGTGTGACCTCTTTTCTATTCCGGAAACCGAGCTGGCACTCAAGGGTGCAGACGTCGCCGTCTACCTTGTCCACTCGATGAGCCCAAATGCACGACTAACTCAAGGCTCCTTCGAAAATCTGGACCTGCTTCTCGCGGACAATTTCGCTCGAGCCGCCCGACAAGCGGGCGTAAAGCGAATCGTATATCTCGGCGGCCTACTTCCGTCCGACCCAAGCCGAGGGCTCTCCCCTCACCTGCAGAGTCGCTTGGAAGTGGAACACGCTTTGGCTGCGCATGGAGTCCCCGTAACCGCAATCCGCGCGGGGCTCATAGTTGGAGCCGAAGGTTCCTCACTCAATCTGCTTGTGCGCCTAGTAGAGCGGCTTCCGCTCATGGTGTGCCCAAGTTGGACTTTGTCTAAAACTCAGCCGATTGGCCTGTCTGACGTGATTGAGATCCTTGAATACTGCTGTCTCAACGCATCCACTTCGGGCCGGATCGCTGAGGTCGGCGGCCCCGATGTGATGTCCTATCGACAAATGATGAAGGCCACCTCCAGTGTGCTTGAGCGCCGCCGCCCTATGCTGCCAGTCCCGCTCGTGACCCCCGCTCTCTCCGAACTCTGGGTCTCGATCGTGACGGGATCACCTCGAAGCCTAGTGCGACCCCTCATCGAAAGTCTTCGTCATCCTATGGTCGTCACAGATCCGTGGCTGCAGAATGAGATGGGCCACGTTGGGGCTCCCTTCAAAGAAGCGCTGGCGAAGTCGCTTCATCGCTCAAGAGTCTGGAAACGCCCCATCGCGCGTTCCATCCAACGCTTCAACTTACCCGCCGGACGTGATGCCACCTGGGTCGCCCACGAGTATCCGAAATGGCTTGAGCGATTTGCACCCTGGCTGATCATCGTTGACACCGCTGACGATCGGGTCACGCTACGCCTTCGAAGCATTGACAAGCCGCTCCTCATTCTCGACCTAGGCCAGCAACAATCCGGAGTCGTTACGGAAACTGATCGTGTGATCTTTTATGTTGCTGGGGGGCTTCTCGCGGCACCTGCTCCAGCGGGTCAGCCGCGCCTCGAATTCCGGACAACCCCTGACGGAGAGAGTGTCCTCGCGGCCCTCCAAGACTTCGAGCCAAGTCTTCCGTGGTGGCTCTACACCGTGACGCAAGCCCCCCTACATCGAGCCGTCATGGCAGCCTATCAGTTTTGGCTAACCCGCTCGGCTCAAAGGTGCTCTGCCTAACAAATAGTCACTTTGTTTTTTGCACCTTTCCGCCCCAAGGAGATTACTCAATGAAAACGCTCAGCCCAAAGAGCGCTTGGTCCGCATCACAAGCCACAGACTTTCTCGAATCATTTGATGGCCCTTTGCGGATCGCAGTCACGACAGCTTCGGGTTTCCCGCTCATCTGCTCGCTCTGGTATCAGTTCCGCGACGGGCAGATACTCTGCGCCACTCAAAAGCAGGCCGTAATCACTCGACACCTCGAAAGAGACGGCCGATGCGCATTTGAACTCTCCACAAACGACCCGCCGTATTTTGGTCTTCGAGGCAGAGGACTTGCCACCGTCACGTCGCTCGGGGCAGCAGAACTGCTGGAACAGGTTTCTTCTCGCTTCCTTGGCGACGAAGAAACTCCATTCAAGCAATGGCTACGACGGCGATCGGCGGACGAAGTTTGCATTAAAATCGAACCGAGCTGGGTAACGAGCTGGGACTACAGGAAACGAATGGCGCCTTAGCTCAGGCGTCCGACATCAACTCACTGTGAGATTGCACATGAAAAAAACGCAGACGAAGAATCTCGTAGACTCGAAGTGGACGGATCTCGACCCGGTCAAGAGAGAAAAGCATTTCATAGTCAGGCGCATCGTCTCGAGTTCCAAGTTGAATAACGGTACCGCCGTGAGAACGATCGAATTGTGTGCAGTCATCTCTAAACGATCTAAAATCGTGTCTGAAAACGAACTCAACGACCCGGCGCGATGGTTGCCCGGCTGGAAATGACACGGTCATAGACATGACTCCATTCCTCGAATCCGACAAACGAATCCGATCACATCGCGCCGCGTGGAAATACCGCGGCAGCGTCCGACCGCCTTTCGCCGTCGTTCCCGGCGTCGACCAGGAATCTGTTTGGGACTACCCGAGACCGCCAAGCCTCGCTCCCGATCCGCGACGCGTCGTGGTTCGAACCGACAAGCAGGTTCTTGCCTCAACCGTTCGTGCCATTCGCGTCCTCGAAACAGCGAGTCCGCCGACCTACTACATCCCGCCAGATGACGTCGACGTAGATCAGCTTGCTGAGACCGGCCAAACCTCTTCCTGCGAATGGAAAGGTATGGCCGTGGACCTTCGGTTAGTGGATGGCCGACAGTCCGTAGCCTGGGTCTACCCGCGCGTCTTTCCTGAGTTCAAAGCCATTGCAGGATGGTACGCATTCTACCCAGGCCGCATAGCATGCTTCATCAACGACGAGCGAGTCCGCGCGCAGCCAGGTGGCTACTACGGCGGCTGGGTTACGAACAACATAGTCGGGCCGATCAAGGGAGAACCGGGGTGCGACGGGCTATAAATATGACAGGCCTAGCTTTCGCACCGCAAAACAAACCTGGCCAGCTCGTCAAGCGCCTCAAGTGCTTCAGGCTCAGCAACTGGATCGACCATAAAGATTACGCGATCAACACCAGTTTCCTTAGCCCGCGCAATCAGAGCTTCTTCCGGAGGCATCCAATACGCGCTGATCTCAACGCTCTTGGGGTCACGCCCTGCCGCCGTTAGTCGCCGGTGCAGCTCGGGAATCTGAGAGAAAATCGAAGCCTCCGCATCTTCGCCTGGCATCGGAAACCATCCATCGCCATATGCCACGACACGCCCGAATCCCTTGGGCGCATTCGCAGCGACGTGAATTGGCGGATGGGGGCTCTGCGACGGTTTCGGCCACGCAAAGCTCGGCGCAAGAGTGACATGTTCCCCCTTGAACTCGGCCTTCTCTTCGGTCCAGAGCTGCTTCATAGTTTCGATCCGCTCGTGCATCAACTTGAAGCGCGTAGGAAATTCCGTCCCGTGCTGACCAATTTCGAAAGGATTCCAGCCTCCGCCGACACCGAAATCCACTCTCCCACCCGACAAAGCATCGAGACTGGCAATAATCTTCGCGGTCTGGATGGGGTCACGTTGCACGACCAGGCAGATGCTCGTTCCTAGCCGGATCCGATCCGTAGCCTCCGCAGCCATCGCCAGTGCGACAAAAGGATCGACTACGTCGTAGTACATGTTCGGGAGGCCACCCAAGTCTCGTCCAGGCGTCATATCTGAAACGGGAAAGTGGGAATGCTCGGGTACCCAGAAGCTTTCGAAGCCTCGCTCTTCAATCGCTCGCGCGAAGGTTCCAGGTGAGACCGAGTAGTCGGTGGGAAACATGCTGATGCCGTACTTCATCTAAAAAATCTCCTTGCTGTTATCCAGTGCCCACTATCTACGCTTCGCCCCAGCCATGCAACTCCCCCCCAACGCCGCACTCCAGTACCTGGAGCCTGTGTTCGCATTTGCCCCGGCGATCGAATTTCGTGGTTCCACACGATTGATCCGCACGTAGATGACTCGTTCATTATATTGCGCGTCGGAGTCGGGTGATCCCAAATCCACTTTCGTCATCCTGGTAGTTATCCTTCACGCGTCACGCGCGTGGTCGTCTCTCGGCATAGCCAACGCCATCGCCATTGGCGTGCTGGACCTCTACGGACTCGAGACAGCCTAGTTGCGGCGACACATACCTGGCTCGAAACCGAGGTTCGCATTGGTCTCTCGCCTGTTCCAACTTTATACGTCTCGTGTCAGGTTGGGGGCCGTCGCAGGCAGATCATGAACCCGGCGCCTGGCGAGAGCGCTACGCTTGAGTTGTTGGGAAGCAGGAACCAGACATTGGCTATCAACTGCTTGTTGCACAACACTGGGCCGGGACGCGGCTGGGACGAGAGCATAAGGCGCTCCAACTCAGAATTCACATCATCGCTAAAACAACATCTTGGAGGCCGATAACGCTATGCAAATGAAGCGACGATTAGGCAAGCTCGCCATCGCAATCGCCACGCTCTTCACAATAGTCGCCGGCGGCATGTTTCTGATCTCCAACGCTGACGGTCCGGTCTTCGTCTTCGCCGGAGGGCCCTTGCGCACCGGCGAGCAGGTCCACTTCGCCAACATGCCATGGACCGAACTCGACGCCCTGCACGAACTCGAAATGGAAATCGTGGGCGCTGCGAGCTCGCGAACACTCTGGTTCAGCGTCTACAACGGCGTGCCCTACGTCGCCTGCGACCTCGACTGCATCGATGGACAACTCAACCGCTGGCCGCAACAGATCGAGCGCGATAGCCGCGTCGTCATCCGTATCGATTCAAAGCGAGTCGAGGCGGAACTCGTTCACGTCCCGCACGATTCTCCAGAATACGCACTCGTAAAGTCCGGCCGCGACCGGAAATATTCAGGTAAGGAAGGAGGCCGCGCGGCGGCTGAGTCTTCTTCCCATAGCGCGGTCGTTGGAGTAGGCGAGTTGTTGACTGGCCGCGCCCAGCGCGAGGAGCCCGGCGACCGATTGTACCGGGCGGATCCCCGCTAACGCCGGCGAACGAGGAATGTACGGTTCCAATAGCGCTGCGCTACTCGGCGCTGCGC
>DGPZ01000141.1 GCA_002390675.1 Deltaproteobacteria bacterium UBA4427 | reverse complement strand
TGGAGAACGGAATCGTCGACCGCTGCCGCGCGGAGATCGCGCCCTTCCTCCAGGAGCGAATCAGGAAGCTCGCCGATCATCCGATGGTCGGCGAAGTGCGGGGCGTCGGAATGCTCGCCGGCGTCGAACTCGTTAAGGACAAAAGTACGCGCGAACGCTTCGACGATCAGAGTACGGCGGGAACCCTCACGCGGGATGCGTGCCTTCGCAACGGGGTCGTCTCACGAGCGATCGGCGACACGATGGTTCTCGCGCCGCCGCTCGTCACGGAACTCGAGGATCTGGATCGAATGGTTACGCGACTTACGAAGTCGATCGACGAGGCCTATGCCGAACTTCGTAAATAGCATGAGCGCGCCGAACCCGAATGTTCGCGTCATGGGTGGCGGTCGTTCCGAATGAGGCGCGAGCGAAACTCGATCGCCCAGGAGACGACCGTCCTCGATGAAGTCGATCGGTCGATCATTCTCGCCCTGCAGGCCGACGGCAGGATGTCCTACGCGCGCTTGGCCGACAAGGTTGAGCTCTCCCAGCCGGCAGTCCGTCAGCGCGTGAACAAGCTGATGGAGGCCGGCGTGATGGAAGTCGTCGCGGTCACCGATCCGCTTCAGCTCGGGTATCGCGTCCACGCGGATCTCGGTCTCAACGTGACTGGGGATCCGCGGCACGTCGTCTCTGCACTTCAATCGCTGCCCGAGGTTGTCTACCTCCGCTACACGGCTGGGCGCTTCGAGATCATGGCCGAAGTCCTCTTCGAGACTTCCGAGGAACTTCATGCCTTCGTGAATGGTCGACTTCGTGAGATTCCCGGCATCGACCAAGTGGAGACGATCATCCTCCTCGAACGCGTTAAAGAGACCCACGATTGGGGTGTGCCCCATCGCGACCAGGACCGCTGACGGGTGGAGCCCTCCTTTGTTTCAGTGCTCCCCGCGCTGCTCGTCCTAGTTCTCGCGATCTGGACACGTCGACCCATCGAATCCCTGATCAGTGGCGCCCTCGTCGGGCTTTTTATGCTCCACGGGATGGCGTTGCTGCCGGAGTTCGCGGCGACCACGCTTCGAGTGATGACCAGCGAGGACGTTGCCTGGATCATCCTCGTATGCGGCTTCATGGGAAGTCTCATCGCCTTAATCCTTCGCGCCGGCGGGTTCATGGCCTTCTCTGGCTTCCTGCGGGCGCGGGTGAACTCCGCGTGCGGCGTTTTGATGGGGACCTGGGTATTCGGCCTCCTTCTCTTTGTCGATGACTACATGAACTCGCTCGCGGCGGGCACCGCCATGCGCGAACTCGCCGAGGAGCACGGAGTCTCCTCCGAGAAGCTCGCGTACGTCGTGGATTCGACTGCTGCTCCGGTCAGCGTGATCGTCCCCTTCTCCACGTGGAGCGCGTTCTACACAGGACTGATCGTGTCGAGCGGGATGGCGTCGGCGACTGAGGGCTTCGCGCTCTATCTCGAGTCGATCCCCTACATGCTCTATGCCTGGTTCGCCGTGCTGCTCGTTCCCGCGGTCGCGACAGGGGTGGTGCCGACATTCGGGCCGATGAGATCGGCGGATAAGCGTGGGGCGCACACGAACGAGGAATCGCCATCGCCAACTGCATCGCCACCGCTCTCGGTCGATGCCGAGTCTGGACCGAAGCCAGGGGTCGTACCGCGATTGTCGCTCTTCGTCCTTCCGATGCTCGCGCTGGTTGGCGGCACGTTCTGGTTCGACCGCGACTTTCTGAGCGGAATCTACTTCGCGTTGGGAGGGTTGATCGTCGCGCTTCTCGGTCTTCGAATTCTCGAGTTCGATGAGGCCTTCGAAACGGTTCTGCGTGGTTTCATAAGTATGATCGAGCCTCTGGCGGTCGTCGTCGCGTCTTTCACGTTCAAGGAAGTGAACGATGCGCTCGGCCTGCCGGCTTACGTAGTCGGCATCATCGAGCCGGTCGTCACCCCTGAGCTCCTTCCTGTCGCGATCTTCGTCAGCATGGCGATTCTCTCGTTCATCACGGGCTCGAACTGGGGCATTTTTGCAATCGTGATGCCGATCGTCGCTACGCTGTCGCAGAACCTTGGCGCGGATCCGGCCATCGTGATCGGCGCCACGATCTCCGCGAGCACCTTCGGGAGCCACGCCTGCTTTTATTCCGATGCCACGGTTCTGACCGCCCGAGCGACGGGCTGCACGCCGTTCGACCACGCCCTCACGCAGTTCCCGTACGCGCTGATCGCGGCGGGCGCGGCGATCAGCGGGTACATCCTGCTGGCGTGGGTCTAGTCGCGGGTCTTCGCATCAGAGGAGGGAGTCGCCGCAGGCGACGAGTCCGGGCGACGCCCGGGAGCAGCAGCTGCACTCCACCCAAGCTTTACGCCGAGGGGTTCAATCCCGAAACGGATTTCAGGGGTTCTCTGAATTATCCAGGCTTAGATCGCTTGGTGCATAATTTTTTCGACATCCTGTGTTCATAGAACCTAACTAGGTCGTGCGGCACCCCTGCTACCCCGGCAGTAGCCGGGGACCTCCATCGGAGCCTATTGGTCAGCATGCCTAATCGCGGCGGCGGTGCTGAAACCGGGGCTTGTTTTTCCTATCCCCAACTTCTCTGTCGATTGTATGACCGGGGCGATGCCCACAAGTGGAGGTCGATGGGAGACGTGTTTCCCGAAGATGTCGTGGGCGTCTACAGCGGGATGAAAGTTCCGGGTCTGAAGATGCTCGTCGAGAGAGGTCTGGCGAACATGACCCGCGTCACAATCCATGTGGCAACTTTATTTGGCGCGATAGACGGCGGCGACGCCTTCGACCGCGACTTCGACGATTCGGCTAAACCATTCATCCACCGTAGTAGTCGGATCCTCGGAAAGAACGTCACGCAGCGTCGGGAAACGGTCGGCACCGAGGCTGTCAACATCCGCTCGAAGCGCGTTCCAGTGGTCCTGGACCTCCGGATCATTCAGGCGAGAGACCAGGGACCGAACGACCAGAGTCGTTCCGAGATTCCAGACTTCGATCGCTTGTTGGGAAGTGAAACCCGATTGCGTTAAAACGGCGACGAATTCTTCCATCCTAATCAACAGGGCTTCGCTCTTCTCATCATTGAAGCGTACCCAGCTCGAATTGATTTCCGGCATCAGGGCCGGACTATCTGCAGCAATTAGCAAACTCCGATAGTCCAGCATTCCCTGTCTAAAATACGTTTTCCAGTCGGCCTCGGGCGCTCTCGGAGCCTGAGCCAGACTTTCTTCAGCCAGCGCAGCCAGGAGTGCATTGCCATTTTTGAAGTAGTAGTAGATCGATTGGGGGGTCACTTGCAGGCGGTTGGCGACTGCCCGCATGCTGAATTCAGACGTTGGAATCTCGCGGGCCTCCGCCAAGATGCGCTCCCGACTCAAGGTTGCCGGTCTTCCCCGTCTCCGTTTTGACTCTTGCGACTCCGAATTCATTGGTCTCTCTACCCTTCGGCGACCGCTATGGTCACTATCAGCATCTAATCGAGGTCAACGGCGCCGCTGCATGTCGGGCGAGATCGGACTGGCTAAAACAACCAGCTTTAAGGCGCTTTAGATACAATCCTAAAAGTCTACTCGAAATCGAGTTATTTTATACTCTTTAACAAATGGGTACGCAAATACGGGTAGAATAAAGGTGGGAAAAGTGACGAACGGGAAGCCGCAGATACAGAGAAACTCCACGCGGATCGAAGTCAACGGCGAGCACCGCACCGTGAGCGGGGTTGACCTCAACTCGGTTCTGCGCGGAGTATTAGTTCAGATTCGAGACGACATGGGGCTCTCGACAGCAGCCCTTGCCCGCCGCCTTGGCCTCCGCCAGCAGAGCCTGTCGGCGATGATCAACAAGACAGGGGATCGAGGGTTCACGCTCCGACTCGTCAGCGATATCTGCGCGGCAATGTCGGTTAGCGTTGGCGAATTATTCTCACTCCATCCGAGATATAAGAGCGACTCGCAAGACGAATCCTGGGCGAGAATCAAATCGGTGACGACTGCCGAGCAGCGAGACAGGCTGGCAGATTTAATTCAGTTGTCGGCAACGCTCAACCTGATCGATCATCAAATTGACCACTCCCTCGCGATTGCTGAGGCAGTTGCAAAGACTTCAGGTGTCGAAAGGGCGTCGCTGGAAAATCGAAGGGCCTAACACTTATCGTCGGAACCTAGGTTGTTTTTAAGATACTTTGTCGCGCGTTTTTCCTTGTAGCCGAGCCCTCTCGCTACTTCCATGAACGCAGCCATTTGTGTAACGGCAACCTCCATAAGATTTGGCATCTCCCGAGTGACCTGAATGAAATCCCAGACGATCCGAAGCTCTTGCATGGTCGCCCTCATAGTAATTAGCTTCGCCAGAGCCTGCCGCTGATCGATTGCCGGAGAATCAATCACGTCGGGGTGCATCTCTAAGATTTCCTGAAGTGTCATATCTGACACTGCCAAGACCCTTTCCAGAACACAGACATCACACCTCCCTGTCCGTAAAAGCGAGCGAATGTCGCGTACCGGCAAATCGAGAAGGTTGGCGATCTCGGCTGGAGTCCTTTCTAGGTCTCTCATCCAAATTCTCACGAGATCCCGTAGGATTTGACCAATGTCGCGAACCTTGACCGAGTGATTTAACGAGGAATCATCGATAGTGTTAGGCGACAATCGATTAGAGTTAATGTTGTAACTAAGTGGACGATCTAAGTTCATGCTAAAGAGTGCTCTCGATAGTCAGCATGCCAAACCTCTGCTTCTACTGCTTTCGGCGTATTTGAATGATTGTTCAAGCCAAGCCATTAAGATGTAGGTGGCTCGAAAACGTCATGTTTAGCTCAAAAGAATTTTTGGTTTATTTTTCGAACGTGTTAAAAAATATTGATGAGACTGGGTATCCGCATCGCCGAGTTTGGTCATAAAATCCGCGGATCAAGCTTGGGCTGGAGCTAAGAATCAATATTGGGGTCCCGTTTTTACGCTGACCTGCACACTTTAAGTGTCGTTGGTCAGCCCGCAAATTCAATCGGGGTCCGGGAGGACACGTAGGCAACCTTTACTGTAGAGAATCGCTGGCAGCCGTTCAGATTTATTGCCTCAGAGGACTTATTCACCGAGGATGAAATTTGATTCAAGGTCAAAACTCTCCAAGAAGGCGACTTCGGTGAGCTGAGAACATGGATCCTCGAGAATATCGCAGAAGGAGCCCCGGCCCAGATCATTGGTCCCTTCCGGGCTGCGCAGGCAGTTCCTAACCGGTTTTTAGCTAAATCCAACTAGAGAGACACCGCGGCATAATAGGCGGCACCGACACCGGGTACGGCCCCCGGGTTCTCGCCTTACGGATAGGGCACAAGTTCGCTGGACACTCCCGCAATGCAAATTCGAGACAACTCAGTACAAACTCACGAGAAAGTTCTTGTTGCCCTTGAGGTATCCCTCGAGCCAAATCAATCAATTGGAAAGCGACATGTAGTTCTCTTGGCTGTAGCCTAACGTGGCATTCTGACTTTCGGCGATAGGTACGAAACACTGCTCTCGCTCAATCGCTTCGGTCGTGTCTGGGTACGCAAATAGCGTGGGCGTTTTGTAAAGCGATACCCGTTGTGCAGGGTCCATCGCTGACAGAAGGCGCATCGTAATATTCGCCTTCTTTAACTTATCGTTCGATGTAAGCGGCCGCACTCCCGCCGTTTTTCCGATCCCTGTATAAGGGGCTTAGTCTCTCGAAGCGACAGTCGGTCTGATCACAAATGCCGGCTTGGCTTCAAAATGAAGCGCCATCGAAATCGATGTGCACTCCCCGGTTTCGGGGTCGGGATGTCCATCGGCCACCCGGGGAATCGCGTGGTAGAGCCCTGCGCACATGAAGCCACGATTGAATGCAGCATTCCGGCCCTGATGTCGGTTGGCGATCATGTGATCGTTCATCATGGACCAGAAATTTTCATTGTCCCAATATCCTCCGAGAATGCCTTCGATTCGACCATCTGCAAGGAGTTTGCCGCGGACTCGCGCGTCTCGGTAATAGACAGCGTTGTCCTGGGTTTGTTGTTTGATTTTCAGTCGCAGATCAACTGGCTCTGTCGTGAGAACCCCGTCAACGACCTTCCCACGTGCGCTTGCGTTGTGATAGGCGCTATCCGAATGCGCCGTAAAGCTCACCATTTGCATCGGCTCGCCGAGTGCGTTGAGGCTTACCGGCGCGGCGGCGGAGAGGAACTGGACATGCACTTCGTTGTCATTTGTGGCGTCGTCCATTCCTGAAATTTCCATCAGGATGGCGTAGCCGCCTTCATTGATCATCGTGTTGGCCTTATGAAGTCGGTCCATCAGATCGTTAGGGCGGTAGCCTCGGACGCAGCCCATGAGCCGCCAAGCCTGATTGTCGATGCCGGCTTCTCCCGATGGCGCGTTGAAATCATCGTGGGCGCATTGGGTATTCTCATTTGATTCTCGTGTTGAGTCGAAGCCATCGAGATCGAGGCCGGATACGAGTGCGGGGCCATCCAGGGTGAAGTAGCCGGGGTCGGACTGGGCGAGTGGGTCCTGGCACGCGTCTGGTGGAAGGAGTTCGTGATCCCATGGGATGAAGCGGCCCTCTTCTTCACGGGCGCGCGTTCGTTCTGTCATGAAAGCCTGCCATTGTTTCGGAAAATACTCGACCTCTGTGACGTTAAGTCCTTCCGGGCACTCGCCGGGATCTTGGCTGGGGATTTCATCGGCCCATTTGGCCATCACGTAGCCTCGCACGGGCGGGCCATCGAGGGCGGCGCCGGTTTCGGCCGCTGTTTGGGTGATGGCTTCGCAGCCTCCAATAAACAACGAGAGGGCGAGCACGGCACTCAGCGTGATATTCGAAGAGCGACTGGAATACGTCGGATTCAATTGGTAGTCGGTCATGTTCGATTGTCTCCGAAGATCGGAATACGGTTTTGGCTCGAGTTCCCAGGTTCGTCGGGATATTTAGGTGAGGAGTTCCGAGAGCGGACGCGCCGTTTCGTTCGCCCGGTATCCCCAGCGCGCAACCTTACGTCCCATCACCTGCTGTAGGGTGAGTCCGACCCGCGCGGTGGACTCGCCCGACCCTCGAATGTGTAGGCCGTTCTTGATGCGTCCGCCGGCTGTTCCAGCAAGCATGATTGGCAGGCCCGTCACGCTATGGCTGTTGGCATCCGAGGTCTCCGAGTGGCAGAGGACGACGGAATTGTCGAGGAGCGTGCCGTCGCCTTCGCGTACGGAACCCAGAACCTCGACGAAACGAGCCCAGGAATTCATGCTGCGAAGTACGAATTCTGTGGCCTGAGGCTGGTAACCGAGTGCCGCGTCCTTGGCTTCTTCGTGGGTGAGAGTGTGGTGGGTATCGCTGCTTCCTGACTTGTGAAGACGAGACGCGCCGGCGGAGAAGACAAGGTTGAATACCCGGGTTTGATCGCAGGCCAGAGCCAGAGCAAGGAGCTGGGCCATGAGGTCGTGATTCGCCGCAACGTGCTCGATGTCTTGTGAAATGGGTGGCGAATCGGGGGCTGCCGGAGGCAGACACGCTTCGAGGGGCGGTGGCTCGGAGAGTTGTAGGTCGAGCTGTTTCTCTAATTGCCGGAGTGCGGTGAAGTACTCGTCCAGGCGTGCGCGATCCGCTTGCCCGAGCTGGCTCTCGAGTCGAGCCCGATCTTCTGCAACCACGGAGAGGACGCTCTTGCGGAGCATCGTCCGCGGATCAGGGGTGAACTCTCCGGCATTCGGATCAGTAAAACCCGTGCCAAAAACGCGCTGATAGAGGGCGAGTGGCGAGGGCTCAGCGGGGTTCGGTGCGCCCGCGTTTCGCTGACTGTAGGTGTCTTTTGAAAGGCCGTGGGCGGCCATTTCAAGGGAGCGGAAGCGAGTCGCATCGCCGATCGTATCCGCGATGAGGACGTCGAGCGTCGGGCCGTCGATCTCGGTTGTGGTGATAGGCGCGCCTCCTGTCATCGTGCCGAAGACGCCAGTGCGATGAACGTGATTGGTCTCCCCCGCAAGTAGAACACTAAATCCACTGAGGACGCTGATATGTTGGCGAACCCTTTCGATGGGGAGGAGTTCGGGGGGGAGTTTGAAGTCCGTGCCCTCCGTCGCCGGATTCCAGCGGTCGGGGTTCATGCCGCAGCCGAAGAACCAAGTTCCAAAACGCCGCGGCAAAGGGGCGCCCGTGGCTGCCAAAGCATCGCCGTTGGTGTTCAGGAAAACGTCGAGGTAGGGCAGGGCAAGGCTGATTCCCGCTCCGGCAATGGATCCGCGAAGCGTGCGCTCAAGCAGTTTTCGCCGCGTGATGAATTGACTCATGAGGGTCCCTCTCTTAGTGCCCAATCTTCTGCCGGCATCGAATTCCCCGCGGTCGCTCTCTGGAAGCCGTCGGCGTTCACGATTTCTCGCATCAGATGAGTGATGCGGTGCCCCCCCTGATCAAAGGCATCTTCGAGACGACGGAGGAACGCTCTTTCCGAAAAGGTTGTGGTGCGACCGATCGCATACTGATAGGTGCGCTCTGCAAGGCAGCCTGCGACCCGATCATTCTTGGCCATCGCTATCCCAAGCGAAGCGGGATCGCGAAATGTCTTCCCGTCCAGATCGCCGCTGGCATCAATCGGTGCATCGTTTTCCGTCCTTCGGAAGCGTCCCATTCCGTCGAAGGGTTCGAGTCCGAGTCCGAGGGGGTCAGTGAGTGTGTGGCAGTTGCGGCAGGTGGCGTTGGAAGCATGCACTTCGAGTCGGTTGCGAGCAGTTTTATGCTCCGGACTGTCGTCCGCATTAAAGAGGCCGAAGTCGACATCCGCGGGAGCCGGCGGTACATGCTGACAAAGGAGTGCCTCTCGGACGAAGAGCCCGCGTAGGGTCGGCGAGCTTCGGCCGGAATGGGCATTGAGCATGTTGAAGCTCGCGTGGCTCAGGATGCCACCGCGTCCGCTGGATGGGGGGAATTTGAGTTCTTCCCAACCGTTTTCCGTGCGCACGGGCAGGGCGTATACGGGGCCGAGGATCCTCGTCATGAAGGTATGGGGTGTTGTGAAGAGCTCGAGATAGCTGCCTTCTCGAGAAAGGAGATGGTCGACGACCGTGCGGAGGGTTTGCTCTCTGGCATCGGCTGCGACGCGAGCGCTGAACATGGGGTAGCGGATCGGATCCTTCGAGAGGTTTTCGAATTCATCGAATTGGAAAATGTCTTCGAATAGCGCACGGATACCCTGTTCAAAGCGAGGGGATGAGAGGAGACGATCAACTTGCTTCGCATACACTCCTTGTTCGTGCAGGTCTCCGCGTCGGACGGCTTCAAGGAGCTCGTTGTCAGGGCCGCTATTCCAAAGAAGGAAGGAGAGTCTCGAGGCGAGGGTGGCGTCGGAGAGTCGGACCGGATAGATCGTTTGAGCCGTTTCGGGAACGGTCGATTCAAGGCGAAAGAGGAACTCGGGCGCGACTAATAGACTTGAGAGAGTCGATGCGATTCCGGTATAGAAGTTTCCAAACTCGGTCGCTGCTTGGTCTGCCAGCGCTGCGCGTGCCCGGATTTCCGACTTCCGGAGAGGTCTCCGGAGAAGCAGAGGGCCGACTTCTTCCAGGATTGCCTTGCTGCAGGCGGGATCCGCAGCCTCGGCGTTCGAAGGTATGCAGGGCAGCCAATCTTTGCGGCGTTCGGGGAGCAGCGCTTGGCGAGCAACCTCGCTCGCCATTCCTTCATATTGCTCGAAGCCGCTCGCGGTAATTGTGGCCTGGGCACTGCCTACGGCAATTAGCCCGTTGCGTCGATTTTCCGGCTCGAATCGTCCTGCTAGTTCGATCCCAGGACCGAAGACATCGCTCATCACGTTCCTGTACTGGGCTTTTGTGAGTCGGCGCATAGCCAAGGTCGCCGGTTGGGATTTCGCAGGGAGTGGCGTAAGGCCAGCAGATCGATCGGAACCACGTTCGGTTCCAGCGCCCGCCGGCGCATGGGCCGTTCTAAATTCCGGATGGCGGATATGGCCCCCCGCCTGGGCGATCACGCCTGCGGCGGCGAGACTGAACGCAGTCGTGATTAGGACAAGACCGCTCATTCGCCGCCGGCATGACGCATAACGAGAGCCGGTCGCGAGGGCGATTGCTGCAAGTACGGCATTGGCGGGTAGGAGCCGTCCCCATCGTTCTGCGAGCTCCACATGATGGTCGAGCCAAGTTTGTCCCGTGCCGCCGATCTGGTCGAATATGAATGGATAAGCGGCATCTCCCGATTGCATGACAAGCACAGCCGAAGCGGATGTGACTAAGCAGAGCGAGAGTCCCAGGATCATCGAACGCCAACGGTTTTCCACCATCGCCCAAGCAAGCGCACACGCAGCGATCGCCAAGCCCGTGATCGGGAGATGATTCAGCAGTACATGCCGATAGGCTGGATTCTCCGCAATCTCGAACCAGAGCTCGCTCAAGGCTCTCGTCTCCTCGTATGCGACACGGCGGGCCTCTTTGTGGGGCTGGGGTAGGGAGGCATCCGGTCGCGTCTATTTCGAGACGCCGAGGCTCCTGGGATCGAAGCATCTCGGCTCGCCTGAAACGCTAGCAATAAATATCAGGAGCCCAGGAAGGGGCAAGGTGTCCCCGTCAGGATCTATTGGTCAGGATGCCTAATATAGGTGGGGCGGGAAAGCCCGCTTGTTTTCCTATCTCCTAGGCACTTACTGAGCTGATCGCAGACTACACTCGAACAGGGAATACCTATGAAGGAGGCTAGTAGATGGAACGATCCGATGAAAAGCTGCCTGGCCTGACGCGCCGCGCGCTCCTCGCGAAGGCGACTGCCGGCGCGCTCACGGCGTCAGCCACCGTGGCTGCCCCGGGTTGCGCCGTGGTTGGAACCCGCGCTGCGGCCCTGGGCGCCCCAGAAGCGGTGCGCCCGCTCATACATGACCTCGCGAACCCAGCAGACGCGGTTTCGAGTGGGGACGCTTGGGTCGCCTTTTGTGATTCGCTGAAGCCCCTCGCACAACACGTGACGGGCCCCTCGTCGCTCGGTGATTTGCAGATTCAAACCGAGGGTATCCGTCTGCTCGGTCGACTGGTCGGGCTCGGACTGGATCGCTTCGTCGAGAACGGGAGTCCCGAACACCCGAGCTTCTTTGACTTGCAAACGGCGACACAGAAATATTTGGGCGACAACCCCGACCAGACCTATCGCAGCGCAGCAATCGACGGATCCGGGACCTATCTCATTCGCGGAAATGCCCGAGACGCGGCGGGCGTAGAAGTCGGACTCTACGCGGGCAGCTTTCGCAGCGACGACGAGAACCCAAACGGCGGACGACGTCTGGTTGACTCCCTCGACGAGACGAGTATTTCGATAGAGGAAGATGGAAGCTTCGAAATTCTCGTCCGACCGAAAAGCGGCGATGCGTCCGGAGGCGTTGAAGAAAATCTGCCTCGCAACGTTCTGACCTCCGAGCCGGATGCGAACGCGATATTGATCCGAACCTATTTCTGGGACCGGAAGCGGCGCCAAGAACATGGAATGGCCGAGATCAATCGCCTTGATATCACGGAGCCACGGCCTGCGCTTACACCCGAGTCACTCCTTCGTGGATTTATTGCAACGACCATGTTCATCGATGGCAGCCTAACATGGTGGAACTCTTTTCAAGAGATCCAAGCTGCGCCGAACACAATCGTCGAAATGGCGGATGACGGAACCATTCAGACACCAAGTCAAATCCGCTACCTGAACGGACTCGTAGAGATCGACCCGAGCCAAGCCTTCATCCTCGATTTCGACACGACGGCCGAGCCCCGCTATTGGAGCTGGGTGCTTCAGAATGTCTGGGGCGAAACGCCCGATTGGCGTGATCGCCCGGTTGTTCTCAACAACCGGGATGTAGAAAGAGACGCTTCGGGTCGCGTCCGAATTGTCGTCGCACACCGCGACCCTGGCCACGCGAACTGGATGGACATGAGTGGGCATCCGAGGCTGCTTCTCAGTCTCAGATGGCGCGGCGAATCACCGCTTCCCAAGGTCGCAACAAAGGTCGTCACGCTCTAGTACCTGCAATCTCAGGGTGTGGTGCTGTTAGGTCGCTTTGGAGATCGAGCCGAGCAGGGGCCGGCCCATAAAAGCGCTGTCGCTATGCCAGGTGGTCGTTTCTGATGATCTCAACCTCATCTTGGCGCCTCGCAGCTTGGAGGAAACGCCAAAATCAGGCGCCACAGCTGACGCGAATAAGGCACGCCCCTCGCACGCTGCAGAGGGCATCTTATGAGTAGATCGCTCGGAGCGGACCGCTTTAAGCCGGCATTATACCCCGCGAGGTAAAGGACGAGGGCCTACTCATAGTTTGTCGATTATCGCACTCGAGATTTGATGCAGGCAGCTGATGCTCGGCCCTCGCGCTTTAAGACGGATGCGCCCGCGACGGGCCATGCTCCGCTCTGGATGAGGACGACCTCCATTCTATTACGACCGATCATAGTGCCTAGGAGGATCCCCGGCTCCAGGGACTCAGCGAGATAAAACTCACGTCCTCGTCGGCCCACCGCGCCGAAGACCTCTTCCGTGTCTCCCGCGACAATCTCCGTCTCGGAGTCTCCCCCCGCTCCTTCTAGCAGCGTCCATGATGACGTTCCCTTAATCGTGCCGCTCTCCACGACTTCAATCACGAGCTCTGCCCAGACGAGCTGCTTGCCGAGTCGGTTGACGACGACGCGCTCTCCTGACCAAGTTCCGACGATGCACTGAGCTCGATTCTGGGCGCGTCCTGAGGCAAATGCATTTGGAACGAGGAATGAAAAGATAATCAAGACAGTAAATGCGAGCTTGGTGGACGGAATGCGTGCTTTCTCTGCTGTGATCAATGTGGCTCAAGACGTCAACGAGGCAAGCTTAGGATCGTTTCCGCTTTTGCGAAGAGCGCCTATCGAGGGAGATGGCGAGCCACTCCACTGATCCGAACTGTGGCTTGTCCTATTTAGGTTGTTGAAGTGCTCTCATCCTTCGACAGGGTCGATCATTGACTCTTTGAGATAAAGCGAATCGATGTATTCGCGAACGGCCTGAATCAGGCCTTCGCGTACATCAAAGACCAGGCAATGGTTGGTCTCGTACTTATTTCCGTTTAACCCTGTCGAGCGATGGGTCATCTCGGTCACGACGTGCTCGCCGGCGCTGACAACGAGGGTCGTCTCGAGATCGTAGGAATCCATGCCCGTCGTGAAGAGGCCCTTGTCTACCGCGAAATAGCCATCGAAAATGTCGCGACGGCCGAAGAACTTTGCGGGCCACGGCATCGATGGCGGCGTCTCCCAGGTTGCATCCTCAGCGAATGCTGCATAAGCGGCTTCGTGTCGGCCTGCCTTGATGTCCTCAAGGTAATCAAGGACGACCTTCTTCGGTTCTTGATTCTCTCCACTCATTTGGATCTCCTCTTCGCGCTCAATCGAAAAGCGCAGCTCTTTCTTTTTATATTGACCCCGGTGGTTCCCGTCTCTGCCAGCAGAACCGGACCTGCACCCTGCCGCTCTGCACGCCGGATAGCATCACCGAGTTGAACAATGTCAGTTTGCTGACCGTAGATAGCTCACCCGGAAAACCCGCGCGTGCAAACAAGCTGATTGATGAACGAGATCTCCATTGGCGATTCTTTCGGGACGACCGCGATAGACCACATCGGCAATCGCAGTCACGCGATAAGCGCATTTGATTCGGCCACCCTAAAGCGTCTTGCTGGTTGGCAAGCTTGCCTCTTGAGGAAGAATTTGTGCCCGCACGCCTTGGATTTCCTCGAGAACCGGCCCATAAAATTCGATTTATCGCTGGTGATGTCGGTATAGGCACTCGAGAATTTCGGCCTCTCGTCCCTCGGATGCGGTGGGGCAGGAAGGGGCAAGGTACCTTCATCGGAGCCTGTTTTCCGGAATGCCCACTATGGGCGATGCCTAACAGCCAGCTTGAAACCCCTATCCCCAGCGACTCTACGTGAGCCCGAGCGATGAGGAGCACAAGGTTTAACGCGAGAAGCCCGCGCTCAACGACCCTGTGTCCGCGATCGCGACGTTCCGCCGTTGGTATGCACATCTTGATAAAAATGTTAGTCGCCTAGGAAAGCAGAGCGTAGCCAAGCTAAGCCAAGCGAGGAGCGGGCCCCGTCGACTAGAGGAGTGCGATCGGATTCACTGGGCAGCCCGTCGCCCCCGGAACTCGCATGGCGCCTAGCATGAATAGAAAAGTCCATCGTTCAGCCGCGACGCAGGCTTTGGAGAGTGCGCCGAGGGCGAGGTTGTCGATCAGCGGGAGGCCTAGTCCAGTAATCCCGATCTGATGAATCGGGAAGGGCCATTCTGGAACGCCTAGTCCCGGGAGCGGATCAGAAATACCGTCGCTTCCCAGCACCGAGATTTCCCTCTCGCGCAGCCAGGGCAGACACTCGGCGTGTAGGCCGACCATGCCATCCGCGGGATCGAGCGGTCCACCGGCGAGGCGGCGCCGCGCGCAGCGGCCGCTTGCGACCAGCAATATGTCTCCGGTTTCGACGACGACGCCCTGGCGTTCGAGCGACTCCTCGACTTCGGCGAGACGGATCGCTTCGTGGCCGTCGATGAAGTCGATGCCGCGGGCATGGGCGATGTCGAGGAGGAGGCCGCGGCCGACGATGCCGTCGGCGAAGCTGAGAACGGTATTGCGTCGAGCGCCGTCGCTACGGACCTCTTCCGCGGGCACGCCGTTGTACATCTTTCCGCGCACGAACATATGGCAGAGGGCGTCGATGTGCGTGACGCCAAGGCCATGGACGTGGGCGCCGACGAAGTCCCGCGCGGCCTCGTAGCCGGGGATGCCACTACCATCGCGCGCGTCGCCAGAGGCGAGCATATGATGTTGAGCGGGAATGGGCGTTTCGGGTGTCGGTGTTAAGTCGAGGTCGTGAGACAGACTAATCGAGCGGCCTTCACGCACTAAGCTGGCTGCGCGGGCGGCATGCTCCGGGCGAAGATGATTCAAGGTTCCGAACTCGTCGTCGTCGCCCCATCGTCCCCAATTGGAGAGCGATTCAAAGAGCGTATCGAGTGCTTCTTTTGTTGGGACCTGCATCTTTCTTCCTTCTGTATTTTCTGGAATCGCTTCGTCGTATCCGTTGGTCGACCGCCGGACTAAGAGCAGTCTCGCCTATGCGATCAGCCGTGGGTGGTTGCCCTGCGATTTCTGATCAGTCGTCCCGCGTGTCTTTGAGTAGACTCTCCGTCCCGGAACGCGATCTCGCCGGCGACAACGGTCGCGGCGAAACCCTCGGCTCGCTGCGAAAGTCGCATGCCTCCTCCCGGAAGATCATTCACGATCTGGGGCACGCCGGGGGCGACGGTCTCGGGATCGAAAACGTTAAGGTCCGCGAGCAATCCTTCGCGAAGCAGGCCGCGGTCCGCGAAGCCCCAGGCCTGTGCCGGCTCAAGTGTCAGCATGCGTATGCCCTCCTCGAGGGTGAAGGCGCCTGTGTTGCGTACCCAATGTCCGAGCAGATGTGTTTGGATCGAGGCATCGGCGATCTGGCTCAGGTGCGCGCCGGAGTCCGAAAAAGTCATCACAGTCCGCGGATGACGAAGCACGTCGAGCAAGACCTCTTCATTTTGTGGATAGAGGCTCGGCTGTATAAAGAGGCGTTCGAAGTCGCTTTCGAGCGCTAGGTCGATCATCGCCTCCGCAGGCGAAATGCCGCGCGCCGTCGCGACCTCGCGCAAAGAGGGCCAGGGCGGCAGCCCGCGATCGAAGACGCGGATTCCGTCCCAGTCTGGCTTGCGCGGCATAGCCCCGATCCCGCGCCAACGGTCGTAGTCGCCCTCCATCGCCGCCTTGGCCAACCGTGTTCGTGTTTCCGGTTCGCTCAGCGCGCGCTTCTGGTCCTCTATCGGCTGAGCGCGAAAAGGGATCCACTCGGGCAGCACATCGAAGGGCAGTCGCGTGCGGAACCCGAGCAAAACCGAGATCCCGCGACAATGACTCTGGCCGATCATGCGGCCACCCTCCGAGGCGATGCGATCAATACGGTCCAGCATGGCCCGGCCGCCTTCCTGCGTTGCGATCAGTCCTGCCGTGATGGGCACGCCCTGTTCGACCGCGATGCGCCGGACGTGTTCGAAGACCGTTTGTTGTTCGTCGGGGTCGGGCGAGAGAAAACCTTCCGTACCGCCCTCGAGCATCCCTATTCCGAGTTCGCTCATTACATCGACGAGCGCATGCAGTTCCTCCCAGCTCGCGATGCGCGATGCGACGGGTCGATCGTCGGATGTTTCGTGATGTTCGCTGCGTGAGGTCGTGAAACCGATCGCACCGGCGAGTAGTGCCGATCGCAGCTGGTCCCGCATGCGGCGCAGTTCGTCTTCGTCGGCTTCTTTCTCGAAGGCGCGCTCTCCCATGGCCCAAGTGCGGAGAGCAGAGTGTCCGATGTTCGCCGCATAATGAATCGACTTGGGAATTCGATCGAGCGCCTCGAGATATTCGGGGAAGGTCTGCCATGTCCAGTCGATGCCCTCGGCCAGGGCCGTTGCATCGATGTCCTCGGCGCGTTCGAGATTTCGGAGCACGAGCGCTCGGGCATCATCGTGGACCGGCGCGATGGTGAATCCGCAATTGCCCATCACGACGCTCGTCACGCCTTGCCAGCAGGAGTTCGCGCCGGACGGATCCCAGAAGACCTGAGCATCGAAATGGGTGTGGCCGTCGATAAAACCGGGGGTGACGACCAGTCCGTCCGCATCGATCTCCTGTCGTCCGCGTGCGCCGAGGCGACCGATCGCGGTGATGCGGTCGCCTTCGATGCCGATGTCGGCGCGATAGGCGCCGGTGCCCGATCCGTCGACGACACGGCCGCCGCGAATCACGAGATCGAAGGCCATGCTGCTCCCTTACGTTCGTGCTGGGGACGATCGCTGCTTCATGCAGGGATCGTTCCCGCATACGCTACTGCGCCACGTATCCGCCGTCGACGGAGAGCGCAGTGCCGAGTACGAAGGAGGATCGTTCCGAACACAGCCAGAGCGCAGCCTCGGCGATTTCCTCGGGTTCGGCAATACGGCCGATCGGGTGCAATCCTTCGAGTTCCTGTTGTAGCGCCGGCGTCTCGCGCACGACGTCTTCGACCATCGCAGTGCGCGCTGTCCCCGGACAGATCGAGTTCACCCGGATTCCCTGAGAGCCGTACTCCAGCGCTGCGGCACGGGTGAGTCCTATCACGCCGTGTTTGCTGGCAACGTAGGCCGATTGACCGGGAAATCCGATCAGTCCGGCGCCCGAAGCACAGTTCACGATTGCGCCCCCGCCCGACGCAAGGATCGCGGGGATTTCGTACTTCATGCAGAGAAAGACGCCGGTCAGCATAACATCAATAGTTCGGCGCCACTGCGCCTCGGGCATCTCGGAAACGAAGTTAGGCGGGCCCGAAAGACCGGCATTATTATAGGCGTAGTCGAGCCTACCGAAGCGTTCGGTCGCGGTCGCGACGGCCCGCGCGACCGCTTCACCCTCCGCGACGTCGGTTTCGACGAAGACCGCCTCGGCACCGGTTGCCCTGATCGCTTCGGCGGCGGATTCACCTCCCTCGTGGTCGAGGTCCGCAAGCACGAGTCGCGCGCCGCGCTCCGCGAATAGACGACTCGCGGCTCGGCCGATCCCCGACGCGGCGCCGCTGACAAAAGCGACGCGCCCCTCGAACTCGTCCGTGTTGGATGCGGACTTCGACATGTGGCTCCTCCTTGCGTGACCCCGGAGCGGGGTTCGACTGGCTGTGTCAGAATCGTCGCATGGGCAGGCTAAATGGCAAGGTGGCATTGATCAGTGGCGGAGCGCGCGGGCAGGGCGAGGCGGAGGCTCGGCGCTTCGTGGCGGAAGGCGCGCGCGTGGTCTTAGGTGATGTTCTTGAGACCGAGTGTCGGGCTGTGGTGGAATCACTTGGCGAGGCGGCTCGTGGGCTCAGACTCGATGTGACTCAGGAAGAAGATTGGGCGCGTGCGGTCGCGACGGCCCAGGATTCGTTCGGTCGTTTAGATGTGCTCGTCAATAACGCGGGCATCGTACGCACAGGCTTCCTTGAGGAGACTTCTCTTGCCGACTACCGAGCCGTGATCGAGGTGAATCAGGTCGGCACCTTTCTGGGCATGCGCGCGGTCGTCCCTGCAATGCGTGAATCGGGGGGCGGCTCGATCATTAACATCTCTTCGAACGCGGGCATAGAGGGCGTGCAAGGGGTGATCGGATACGTAGCGAGCAAGTGGGCGATTCGCGGCATGACAAAAACGGCCGCCCTCGAACTCGGTCGCTACGGCATCCGTGTGAATTCCGTTCATCCGGGTGGAGTCGCCACGCCGATGATCGGAGCCGATGATTTCGATTCCGTCGACCAGGATGCCGTTTGGAGTGCGCAACCGATCCCGCGTGTGGGCCAGCCCGAAGAGATTGCGAACCTGGTTCTCTTCCTCGCCTCTGACGAGAGCAGCTATTCGACAGGATCAGAATTCGTGGCCGACGGTGGTGGACTCGCGGGTAGCACCGGGCGCGGGGTCGATCCGAACTAATATTAGGTCACGCGCGCTCAGGGTTCCTACCGACTGAGCGTCATCCGATTCCTCTCTTCTCGTCTCTGAACGGACACGCCTACTCGGGCGCAAGCGCGATCAGCGCGTTACCGGGCCGCTCGGCCTGCCCGTAGCCCGAGCTAACGAAGAGACGCCCATTGGCGTACATCGGTCCGACCGTCCCGTAGAGCGCGCCGCCCCGGGTCTTCGTGCCGCGCAGCGTCTCGAACTCGCGTGCCGTCTCCATCCGCCATAGAACGGCGCCCGTCTCGCGGTCGAGGGCATAGAGCACACCGTCGATCGCGCCGATGAAGAGCACCTCATCCATGACGAGCGGAGGCGCACCGATCGCATCGTCACACTCCCCCGACCCCGCACAGAGCGTCTCGCGATCCACGCTCCAGAGTGGCTTCGCTTCCTCGAGCATGACCGCATAGAGCCCCGGCCGCGCCGTCGCGCCGTGGGAAGGGTCGTCTCGTGCGTCGGTGCTCGGGACATACAGCACACCGTCGCGAGTGGCCATGCCGTAGCGGATGCCGTCTTCCGCACCGCCTTGCGAGATGCGCCTTCGCCACACCGGCGTCCCGGTCTCGGCATCGAAGGCGTGGAGCACGCCAGACTTCGCGCCCGCCACGAGGACCTCCCGACCTTCGAGTTCGACCAGCATTGTCGTCGCGCCGAAGTCGATGTCCGGCCCCACGGGCATGGGACACCCGACCTGATCCGAGACGCTCCAGAGACATGCGGCGTTCCATGCGTCTTCGGCCTGAGCCTGGTGACTCCAGACGACTCGCCCCGTTTCCACATCCATCGCCAGGATCGAATCGCTGCGCGCCGACGCAGGCTGGCTGTGATTGTTCCCAGATCCGACGAAGAGAAGGCCGTGTCGGCGTGAGATCGTGGGCGTGTTCCAGACGCTCGCGCCCGAGGGCCCCCGGATCTCGGTTCCCGCGTTCGTATGCCCCGTGACGCGTGGCGCCTCTTCGATCGTCGCGGTCCGCCACAGGATCTCGCCGGTCCCCGCATCGACCGCGACGACGGCCCCTGAGTGTGTGCAGCAGGCGTAGTTTTTGTCGAGCGGGCCGACGTCCTCGTTGGACGAAATAGGCACGAAGAGGCGCCCCTCGAACGCGCTGACCGAGCCCGTCACCGCCGCGGAAGGATGGGGGTCCATAGAGGTCTTCCAGACGAGCACGCCCGTCTCGGCGTCGACGGCGTAGGTGTTCGCGGCGCGGTCGGCGAAGACCGCGAGCATGCCGCCCGGCCCGCCGAAGTCTTCGTCGCCGACGGGCCTGGGCGTGAGCGTGATGGCGCTTCGAACCTCAGCTCCGGCCTTGAAGTGCCAGCGCGTGCAGCCCGTTTCCTGGTCGAGGGCATAGACGGAACCGTTGTGGCTGCCCACGAAGACTGCTCCGCCGCCTGCTGTCGGATGGGATCGCAGCTGTGTTGCCTCCGGAAACGCGACCACCCACTGAACGGAGAGGGATCCCACGTCTTCGCGCGAATAGCCCTCGTTCGAGGCGACATTCCTATGATTGAGCAAGCTCCCTCCCCAGCTAGGATGGGCCCGATCGCTCCAGTCGAAGGCGAGGCGATCGTCCTCGCAGGTCGGAGATACGGCGTAGTCGCGTTCGCTTTCGGGAGTTCCGAAGTCGACCCCCGTGAAGAACTCGGCGACGGCATGTCGGCTCGCCTCGTCGAGATTGCGACCGATACGACGCATCGGGCCCGTCGTCAGTGCGTCGTAAACGAACCCCGGCGGCCGTCCCTTCATCTGCGGGAACTGATAGGCCATGAGCGGCAGCGCATGGCAGACCGCGCAATTGTCCGCGAAGACCTGCGCACCCGACGGATCGGGCGGGGCTTCGAGAGCGTCTCGGGTCGAGTCGGCACAGGCGAGACCGACGAAGAAAAGTATGGACAGGACGATGTTGGCGCGCAGGAGGCTTCGGCTCATGTCCCGAGTATGCGCGGGTCGGTCCGCCCGCGCACACGTCAGCCCGGCCGCCCTTCAAGGCCTCCGTCGGGAACGAGGAAATCGTCCAGGCGCGCACTCTCTCGAGCATGGATCCTCCGGAGCAGCGGACTTATCGGGAGCTCGTGAGCCGTCACTTCACTCCGCGTGCCCTGAGGAAGCTCAGGGAGCCTCCGGAAGGGGGCGGGTACCTCCATCGGCTCCTATTTATAAGAATGCCAACTATGGGCGGGGCCGAAAAGGCAGCTTGAAATCCCTATCCCCCTCCGCGATCTCCAGGCAGTCTAGCGATCACGGTCTCAGTCTCGTGGAGATTAACTTTGCACCGGGTCATCTCCTGCCCAAGCACAGCCACTGGTCCGACCGCCTCTAACTACGTTGTTAAGGTTGGTATTTTGACGGGTGATCGCGAGCTAGGTCCTGGAGAGGATTTCTTCCTCCCGGCTGAACAGGTCTATGCCTATCAAGCGCGCGCCGAGGGTGTCGCGCTTCTCGAATTGCGAAACCTCACTTCCATTGCGATGAGGGTTTGTGAAAAGGATATGGCGGTGTACCGATCCAAGGCGATTTCGTCGATAGCGGAAGCGAGCCGCTAAGCCGTTTGGCTATGGAACTCGCTTATAGCTTTGGGCGACCTGCGGCGAGCCAGGCCCGCTCCGACCAAATGTCATGATTTTCGCCCCACGAGACACCTCGTTCGTTTTCCCAGCGAACAAGATTAAGGACAGCATATACGCCATTGCCTGCATTCGATGCCATCGTGTTGATGCATTCTCCTTCCACTTGGATTTCACGGCCTGCTGCATCTTTCGCTGTTAGGCGTAGGGAGACAGGAAGGTCGTCGAGCCAATTCGTTTCGCGAAGTCCGGAGACGATCCTTGCCGAAATGCCATCTTGAAGCAGATATCCGCTCGTGATTCGTTCTGATGCGTCGGGGGTTGGGTTCACGTAGGTGAAAAAACTGAAGTTGCGGGACGTTGCATGTGCATTCCCGAGACGTAGTTCGTCTGGCATCAGGCGGGGGCCCCATGATCGATCTCGGATCGAATAGCAATCGATCGGGAGGGTGCGTCCGTGGAACGTGACTTCGCCCGTGACGTGACCGGGCTGCTCGAAATGTCCCGCGAACATTCCTGGGGACTCCTCAGGGGGGACCGGGTTAGGCGCCATGATCGCGGAGAATTCGATATCGAGCTTAAAATTCTCAGTCTCCTGGCAAATGTGGTACCGCGTCAGCGGTTCGATGCACTCGATATGCAGACCTCGCTTAAGCCTGAGGTTTTTTAAGTCCGGTGGGTCGGTAAAGGGCTCAGTCCAGCGGTCCCCGAAAAGCCCTTTCGATTGGCCGTGCCAACCAGCAATCGCGCCGCCCTGCTGGCCCGCATTGGGACTGAACCAAACCCGCACTGAGGCAGAAAGGCTCTCGTCCGGAATCCAAAACGGGAACCACATCGTCTCGATCCATGTAGGTGTATCGCTTGTGGGAGGGTGAAACGCGTCATCCTCCTCGATCACGATGAGTCTCGGGTCGCGGCCGATCATACGTCCTCCAGAGGCTGCGGCAGTCTCTCCATGAGCGCGCCCATAAGCGGGCGACGGCGCTCGCCAAGGCGAAGGAATCGCCTAGCGAAATAAGAGGCCCACTGCGTGTCTCGTTCTTGGGTGTTTTTACTGGGTTCGCCGAGAACCATGCGAAGTCGATCGTCTGCAAGTGCTAGGTCCGTTAGCGACTCATTCAGCGTGTCTTGGATGTCGTCTATCTCTTGCTGATTAAGCGCGGCGCCTACGCTGTCTTCGTGGCTCAGCGTAGCGATCACACGGGCCACACCGTCGATTCGGTGCGCGGCTAGACCCGGCGGGAGTTCGGGGACAACTATGTTCTCTAGGTCATGTTGGGCTGCCCTTGCGAGCGAATGCCTCGCGTGATTCATGGTCGTTTCGGAACTCGGATCGAGGGGATTGATCGCAGGACGTTGAATACCCTCGCAGTCACAGATCACGAGAGCCGCCGCACGAATCAGAAGAGTCTGGTACATCGTCATCTCTACGACATCGAAGCCCGGGGGTCTATGTGCGAGCCCAAGCCCGATCATCAGGCTGTTGCGGACCAGCACGAGCGCGCGGTAATAGCCGATGCGCTCGAGGTCGATGGGAGTTCCACTGCTCGCCTCATACTCTGCGAAACGCGTGGGTAGATGACCTATGGGGGTCGCCATGTCGCGAACCGCGATCGCAGCTAAATCTTCCATCGGGTCCCCGAAGTGAGCGACTTCCCAATCGATAATCGCGTTGACTCGTCCCTCCGAGTAGAGAAAGTTGCCGGGGCCCATGTCGCTATGAACTAGGGCACATCGGGCGTCACCTTCAGGGATTTTTCGTTCGAGCCATTCTAAGGCAAAGAGAAAAAAGGGCTCGATCTCATCGCCTAGCATAGAAGCTGCATTCCGGGCTTTCTTGAGTGCTTCTCGAGCCGAATCCGAGGGATGGTCGGGGACCGTTAGGTGGGGGATCTCTAGGGATCGGGGATCGATCGAGTGAAGCGCGCCCGTGAGAATCATAAGATGACGCGCCGTCGCATCGAACTCGACATCATGATCGACGAAGGGAAAGTCTGAGCGGCCGTCGATTCGCTCGAGAAGCAGGAGGCCATTAGATGCCTCGGAGCCGATCACTCGCGGGACAGGCACCGCGGAGTCTTTGAGCGCGTGAAGGACAGCCGCATCATGTTCGCTACCTGCTCCCTGACCTCGGTCGCGAAGCAGGAAAAGTCGACGTGGTGGTTTTCTTGAGAGGTTGTTGGAGGCTTCGCCGCTCTTTGCTGTTTCCTCGGAATCGATATCTACGTTCCACGCCTCGCGACTTGCGCCCGCTATATGCCGCGTGGCGGACACGACTTTGCTTTGGGTCAAAAGTTCAACCCATTCTGCGAGAGAGGGGGGGAGGTCAAACGAAGTCAATGAAACACCTCAACCCGTCGTGTTTGGGGCCGTAGGGGGAATGATTTGAACAACTCCTGCCTCGCTGACGTCAGCCTCTTTGGTCACGATGACCGTCGGGGAGGCATCGATGTCCATGAACTCTGACAGATCGGCCCAGTGGGCGCGGCCTCGTTCCGTGTCGCGATAAAAGGCTTCCGTCCGCGCCAGACTCTCAATATCCGGCCAGTGATTTTCGGCCATACCGATGTACGGAGTGTCTCCGGCGACGAGCATGAGGCGATTTTTTGTGATGTACGGGTGATCCACTATGTCGAAATCTTGAGTGTGCTGGGTCCAGCGCGAAAAGAATTCTTCGTCGCTTAGCTCGGGTCGCTTTCGAACGAACGTAAATGACGTCACCACAGCGTTCTCCTTTCTCGATTAACTCGGCTCAGCACCGATTTAGTGCGTGTGCGACATTAGTATGCAAAGAACGCCCATGCACCGCGCAGACGAAGATCTCCGCCAAGTGAACGAGATGAAAGGATCAAAGATGCCGGACCGCCGCTATGACCTGAGCGAGATAGAGGATCGTTTTGCGATCATGGATCTTTACGATCGTCAGCTGGCTGCCGCCGAAGCCTTTGACTTTGATGCTTACGACACGACCTTTACGGCCGATGCGTGCCTCGACCTGTCCGATTTCGGTCTGGCGGCCTGCACCTACCCGGAGTACCGGGCGTGGCTGGCTGGATTACAGGGCGTCATGCTGGAAGCGCAGAGGATAACAGGTGGCCTACGCCTAATATTAGAAGAAAACCGTGCGACGACACGCGTGCCGGTTTCGTGCCATGTCGTGATGAAAGTGGGTGATGAATCAACACTCAATCACACCGGGATTTTTTATAACGACGTACTCGAACGCCGCGAGGAAGGTTGGCGAATTGTCTCGCGTGTCGAAGAACTTGCATGGCCAAAGGGGCGGTTGTAGCCCTTAGTCCTGTCCTTCATTGGCGCTTGTTTTTTTGGAGCCCTCTCTTCGATTATAATCGCTAGAACGCGACGAGGAGGAAATACCATGAGCGAAATTACTCTGGAATCATTGGCAGCCGAAGTTAACGCTCTCCGAGATCGCGTGCGCGCACTCGAAGATAAGGAAGCGATTCATCGTCTCACCCGCGAATACATGCAGGCGATGCACGACGCTCGCTGGGAAGATGCCGTCGCCTGCTTCTCAGACGAAGCTTCATATGACCACGGCGTCCTCGGTGAACTCCGTTCAAAGAAGGATATTAGGCAGTTCTACCTTGAGTTCATGCCGGGGTTCGAGGAGGCTGGAGGCTGGGCCTTCGACATGCTCACGAATCCAACAGTGACTATTAATGGAGACGACGCCTTCGGAAGATGGTTTCTGCTGACGCTCCTAATCGACCCCGATACACAGAAACCTGCGTGGAGCGTCGCAACGCTCGACTATGAATATCG
>DGPZ01000191.1:22775-39977 GCA_002390675.1 Deltaproteobacteria bacterium UBA4427 | reverse complement strand
TACCTCACCAACAAGCTAATCAAACGCGGACTCATCCTTTGGCGATGGCTTTCAAGAAGAGGCCACCTTTTCCCACATCGACCGAAGTCATCGTGGTCTTATTCGGTATTAGCTCCGGTTTCCCGNNNNACGCGTTACTCACCCGTGCGCCACTTTACTAACCACCGAAGTGGCTTTCTCGTACGACTTGCATGTCTTAAGCACGCCGCCAGCGTTCGTCCTGAGCCAGAATCAAACTCTCCAGTTTAAATTTGGCTGAAAAGAAGAGACTTACGTCTCACTCTTCATAATCGCGTGCAGAGCAAAAGTCTTGCGACTCACAGCCCTGCAAGGGGACTTTTATTAGATGTTATCTCGGTTCGCTTCATTGAGATTCCCAACTCAACGAACCATACGCTATTCAATTTTCAAAGATCGACCGAGGCCGTAGAAGCTTGTAGAGAGCTTCGCCAAGACGACCCAGCGCCGAAGACGACCGTTGCCACCGTTCTAAGTGGCTAGTGTTCGTCGTCTCTGGCGTGGAATGTCCGTGCGGGTGTGCCCCGCAGCGGGAGCGGGAATCTATGGGAGCATACGGCTCAGGGCAAGGAGTTTTTTTGCTCTTTTTGCAGTTTTCTCGAAGCAATATGCCCCTTGGGGAACTCTTAGGAATGACACCAGCGGCTCTTTTTCCCAGCGCTACTCCACCACGACCTTGGCATATCGGCGCTTACCGACCTGAATCAGCTGGCTTCCCGCCGGGAACAGCGCCGTGGGATCACTCTGCTTTTCTCGATCTACTGACACCCCGCCCTGCTGCACCAAACGGCGCGCTTCGCTCTTACTAGACGCCAAACCCGCCTCAACGAGGACCTCGACTAACTTGAGCCCTACTCGGCCTGCCAGGGCTAGGGTGACCTCAGGCACGTGATCCGGCACTTCTTTGCGCTGCACTACGCGCCGAAACTGCTCACCGGCTTCCGTCGCGGCAGTGGCGTCATGCACGCGCGCGACGATGTTATTCGCGAGCTCATGCTTAAGCGCCATGGGGTCACCATCGCCGTCACTAAATTGTGCGAGGCGATCACCTAACTCGGGCCAGTCCCCCATGGCGAGAAGCCTGTGCCATTCAGGCATAGCAGTATCAGGAATACTCATCACCTTCCCATACATTTCGCCGGGCTTATCCGTTATGCCGATGCTATTCCCGAGACTCTTACTCATCTTCTCGTGACCATCGAGGCCAACAAGCAGCGGGTGGGTTAAAACGGCTTGGGGAGGCTGTCCGTAGGCCCTTTGGAGCTCTCTCCCCATTAGGAGATTGAAGGTCTGATCAGTCCCACCAAGCTCTACGTCCGCCTCCAGAGCAACCGAGTCGTACCCCTGAACGAAGGGGTACAGAAATTCGTGTATGAAGATGGGCACCTCTGACGCATAACGCTTTGAGAAGTCGTCTCGCTCGAGCATTCGAGCAACGGTCGCCTGAGAACACAGCCTAACGAAGTCGCCTGGCGTCATCTGGTCCATCCATTCGCCGTTGAAACGAACTTCAACCGCGGACACATCCAGCAGTTTCGCGACTTGATCTACGTAGGTTTTCGCATGTTCCTTCACTTGGTCAGCGTCCAGGGCGGGACGCGTCTTGTTTCGCCCCGAGGGGTCGCCGATTCGCGCAGTGAAGTCGCCGACAAGGAAGATCGGCGTGTGTCCCAGCTCAAGGAAACGGCGGAGCTTCATCAGCACAACGCTGTGCCCCAGGTGCAAGTCCGAGGAAGACGGGTCCATTCCGAGCTTTACACGCAGAGGCCGGTCTTCCTTAAGGCAGACGGTTAACCGCGCGGCGAGCTCATTCTCGCCGTAGAAATCGACCGCTCCTTCACGCATGACGGCCAGTTGCCGTCGGACCTCGTCCTTGATTGCTGCATCAGTCATCGAACTTCGGGCTCCTAAATTTTCTCTAAGTTGGAAATGTTCTAGTTTTGATCCACGCCGTTTCCGTTACGACCGCATCGAGACTTATGTCGAGCGTAGTCATCGGCACCCGCTGCGTGACCTGGAGAGCGAAGCCCAGCCCCAAAAGAACCGGAAGCGCTTGCTTTTCCATCGGAGCAAAGGCTCGATCATAGTAGCCTGCCCCCTTTCCTAGTCGCCCGCCGAAGCAATCGAATGCAAGCCCCGGAACCAGAACAAGGTCGATACCACGCAGGCTCTCGGCGGGACGGTCGGCCATGGGTTCAGGAATACCAAAACGGCCGCTTTCTAAAACGTCGCACGTTCGATACTCAGCAAATTCAAGGGTCGTGGAAGACAAACACCGAGGCAAAAGGAGATGCTTGCCTTGGCGCTGGGCGCACTCGATGATCGGAAGGGTATCCAACTCCAGCCCGACGCCTACAAATGCCGCGACAACTCGCGCAGTGGACCATTGCTCCGAGTTCGTGATCCGCTCTGCGATCGCAGCGGATGCCGCCGCGCGGGCTTCGGAGTCCAGCCCCGAGAGAAGCCGGCCCATTTCGAGCCGAAGCGCGCCCTTGAGTTGTCCAATACGAGATTCGGCGTCGGAGCTCATTAGCCAGTAGCTCCGCCACCGAATAATGCGCTGGAGCCACCCCCAAATGTCCTCGTGGCCAATAGGGCCGAAAGAAGACCGGGCAGCACTAGCTCGAGGCGGTCACCCAAATCCTGCGATGGGGACGGCGGGCTCAGCCTGAGCTCACGAAGCGCGGTCGCGCCCACCGGCGGCGACTCGCGGCGCCGCAAGTTCTTCATGCGCTAGCTCCGTCCGGTCCGCCGAGTATCCCGCGTTCGCAGTTTGTCCTGCTCGCTCGCGGAGCGCCTCGACGGTCGGCAGCTCAAGCGTACGGGCTGGTGCATTCTCCGAGTGAGCAGTCTCAGAGACGGCCGCTTCACTGGAGTCAGATAACTGATTTTGACTTTGCTCCGCCAAAACGTGCTCCGGCACGATCGTCAGCATCGACTCAACGCGGTCGATAAGCCCTTGCAGCTGTCCGGCTTCGACAACAGTCGCCCCATCTGGCTTTCGCTGATCGTGCAGCGCCAGAATTTCTCGCGCAAGGTTGAGGCATGTGAGGACGGCTACATCCAGTGTATCAACCGTACCGGTCCGCTCACTCACTCGATTCATTGCGCGGTCTACGTAGCCAGCGATCTCTCGCAGAGCGTCGCCGTCGCCATCACTGCGAATCTTATACTCGTGGCCGGCGATACGTACTGCGACAGGCTTCGCGGTCCCATCATTGCTCATAATGCGCGCTCCGCCGGAGTCTTCCCAACCGCCGTGTTCGTCACACTCGTTTGGAGTTGCTCGAGACGACCGAGAATTTTATCCACGCTCTCGACAGCAGAGAGACGCTGAGCCTTCTCTGTATCTAGACGTGACTGAAGTGATGTTAGGCGCTGCTCGCGTTCGACGAGCTCCTCTAGAAGCTCAGCCTTTTCGGATGAGAGCCGCTCATGCTCGCCGATCAAAAAATCGATCGCGCGCTCAAGTCGATCGAAGTCATAGGCTCCACCGCCGCGACCACCCTCACGGCTACTCGCTTGACTCAATTGATCCTGACCTGCCGCTACCGATTCACGTGTCAACGTTCGCGCCCCGTCTTCGCATAGGTCCAACCCGCACACTCGCTCCTTCTAGACTACACGATTCAAGGGGCTTGGGCGCGCGGATTCCGCATAGAGATCTCTCGCGCCGCCGGACGGACGCCGGTCGCAAAACGGGGGATGCCCCATGCCCAAATAAACCGCTGAGGATGGCAAGCCACGCTGTTATCGAACAGACGCCTGCGAAGTGTTCATTCAGTGCGCTTGTCTCAATAGAAAAGCTGCCGCGCAGGTGAGGGCAAACGCCCCGAGTTAACCGGGGAAGTTCCCTAGCGTGTTTCGCTGTTGGAGCCGGGAGTCGCCCATCAGGTATCGGTCGACAGCACGAGCGGCCTCTCGACCTTCCCACTGTGCCCATACAACGAGACTCTGACCTCGACGGCAATCCCCCGCCGCAAACACACCCGGCTCTGACGTAGCAAACTCATCGAGCTGCGCATCGATATTGCCACGCGGATCCAGCTTGAGTCCGAGATCCTCGATCAAACCAGCCTGCACCGGTCCAAGGAAGCCGAGTGCCAGAAGAACAAGGTCCGCTTTGAGAACGAACTCAGATCCAGCCACTTCTACCATTTGCGGGCGCCCTGATTCATCAGGGTCGCCGAATTGAACTTCAACTCCATGCAGTTCAGCGAGGCCGCGCTCGTCGCCTGTGAACTTTTTTGTCAGCATCGCGTATTTGCGCTCACCGCCCTCGTCATGAGAACTCGAGCTGCGGGAGATCATTTGCCACATCGGCCAAGGTGTCGCCGAATTGCTTCCGTGAGGCGACTCCGCCATCAGTTCAAGCGAAGTCACCGACGCCGCCCCCTGTCTCAGGCTCGTCCCAACACAGTCGGATCCCGTATCGCCGCCACCCAGCACCACGACATGCTTCCCACTGGCCAAGATATCGTCCTCAGGCGGAAGCTTGTCACCATGGACGCGCTTCGTCGCTTGGGGCAAAAAGTCCATCGCAAAATGGACGCCGCCTAGATCACGCCCGTCGACAGGCAGATCCCGCGGCAGTTCTGCGCCCATCGTCAGCAGTACCGAGTCGAAACTCTTCCGCAGATCCGCGGCAGAGAGATCCTTCCCAACGTGAACTCCGGTCTGGAAAGCAACGCCCTCTTCCTTCATCTGCTCAAGACGGCGATCGATGATCCACTTCTCCATTTTGAACTCGGGAATTCCGTAGCGGAGTAGCCCGCCGACCCGGTCGTTCTTCTCGAAGACCGTCACGCTGTGTCCAGCACGCGCGAGTTGCTGGGCTGCGGCGAGACCGGCTGGACCTGAACCGACGACGGCGACGGATCGGCCAGTGCGCTTTTCCGCCACGACTGGCTTGATGTAGCCGTTCTCCCAGCCGTGGGTCACGACCTTAAATTCGATGTTCTTGATCGTTACGGGTTCTTCGTTGATCCCGAGCACACATCCCGACTCGCAGGGAGCGGGGCATATTGATCCGGTGAACTCGGGAAAGTTGTTTGTGGAGTGAAGACGCGAAATAGCCTCCTCCCACTTCCCTCGGTAGACCAGATCATTCCAATCGGGAATCACGTTACCGAGGGGACACCCGCCGCGACCGCTATTCGGATTGCTGCAGAACGGAATGCCGCAATCCATGCATCGCGACGCCTGACCCTGCAGTTCGTCATCCGGAATCGTAAGCATGACCTGCTTAAAATCGGTGGTCCGCTCCGCTTGATCGCGATAGCTCGCATTCTTGCGCTTGGTTTCGAGAAATCCGGTGGGCTTGGCCATATTGTTGCTCTGCCTCGACACGCGAGTTGCGTCGTCTGGGGGGTTCTCAGCGCGCGCCCCTGTTAAGGGTGCACCCGCTCGGGTTCATGGGTCACAGTTCGTGGGTAAAAGTTCTTCGTTAAAGGTTCGGAGCTTTATTACTTGCCCGTCGCCATCGCTTCAAGCGCTGCCCGATATTCCTGCGGGTATACCTTCACGAACTTCGGCGCGTAGGTATCCCATTTACGAAGGATGTCGTCGGCTCGCCCGCTTCGCGTGTAGTCGAAGTGCTTGCGCAACATATTCTGGACGTACTCGATGTCATCTTCACCAAGCGGCTCAAGATCAACTGCCGAGAGCGGGTTAATTTTCGCTGGAAAGTCACCCGTCTCGTCGAGCACGTAGGCGATGCCGCCACTCATACCCGCTCCGAAATTGAGTCCTGTCTCGCCCAAGATAATCGCTCGGCCGCCGGTCATGTATTCGCAACCGTGATCGCCAACGCCTTCAACAACCGCTTCGGCACCCGAGTTCCGAACACAGAATCGCTCGCCCGCAAGTCCGTGAAAAAACGCTTCGCCTCCCGTCGCTCCGTAGAGAAGCACGTTGCCCGCGATGATATTCTCCGTCGGCTCGAAAGTGATCTCTGCCGGAGCCCGCACAATCACCCGCCCCCCCGAGAGGCCCTTACCGCAGTAGTCGTTAGCATCGCCCGTTACGCGGATCTGGATGCCCTTCGGCAACCAAGCGCCTAGGCTCTGCCCGGCGGAACCGGTGAACTCGATATTGATCGTGGCATCCGGGAGCCCCTCAAGACCGTATTTGCGGCTGACCTCGGAACCGAGAATCGTTCCAACCGTTCGATTGATGTTCTCGATCGGGAGCTCGAGACTAACCTTCTCGCCTCGTTCAAGAGCCGGCTCGGCCAACTCGAGAAGCTTCATGTCGATCGCCTTTTCGAGACCGTGATTCTGACCGCCCGTGTTATGCAAATCGTTTTCAAGATTCGGCTTGTACAGAAGATCGGCCAGGTCGAGAGAAGACGCCTTCCAATGATTGATCGACTTCCTCATCTCTAGACGGTCGGTCTGACCAATCATCTCGTCCATGCTTCGGTAGCCAAGCTTCGCCATCAGTTCGCGCGTTTGCTCCGCTATAAAGAAGAAGAACTTGGTGACGTGCTCAGGTTGTCCCGCGAAGCGCTCACGCAGCTCCGGGCGCTGGGTCGCGATACCAACCGGGCAGGTATTCAAATGGCAGACGCGCATCAGAATGCAGCCCATGGCGACGAGTGGTGCAGTCGCGAAACCAAATTCATCCGCGCCTAGCAGCGCACCGATCACAACGTCGCGACCCGTCTTGAAGCCACCATCCACCTGCAGCTTGATGCGTCCACGCAGGTCGTTCTGGACCAGCGTCTGCTGAGTCTCGGCCAAGCCGATTTCCCACGGACAACCCGCGTTCTTAATCGACGTGAGCGCCGAAGCGCCAGTGCCACCATCGTGGCCCGCGATCAGGATGCCATCAGCCTTGCCTTTGGACACGCCCGAAGCGATCGTGCCTACGCCCGTCTCGGACACGAGCTTCACGCTCACATTCGCGCGACGATTTGCGTTCTTTAGGTCATGAATTAACTGCGACAGATCCTCGATCGAGTAGATATCATGATGCGGAGGCGGAGACGTTAGGCCAACACCCGGCGTCGAATAACGTGTGGCCGCGATAATCCCATCGACCTTGTGGCCTGGCAGCTCGCCACCCTCGCCGGGCTTCGCGCCCTGCGAAATTTTGATCTGCATCTCGTCGGAGTTGACCAAATAGGCACTCGTCACGCCGAAGCGCCCTGAAGCGACCTGCTTAATCTTGCTGCGACGCGAGTCGCCGTTCTCGTCCGGCGTCCAGCGCTTCGGGTCTTCGCCGCCCTCGCCGGTATTCGAACGTCCGCCGAGGCGGTTCATGGCGACGGCCAGCGTCTCGTGCGCTTCTGCCGAGATCGAGCCGTAAGACATAGCGCCGGTGCAGAAGCGGACGACGATCTCTTCTACAGATTCGACTTCTTCGATCGGAACTGCGTCACGATCGAATTTGAAGTCGAGCAGACCTCGCAAAGTGCGCATGCGCACAGAGTCGTCATTCGCCGCTTCCGTGTATTCATCAAAACTCTTCCAACTATCGTTGCGCACCGCGTGCTGAAGCTTCGCCACAGATTCGGGATTAAACGTGTGCTGCTCGCCGCGAAGACGCCACTGATAGAGGCCACCCGGATCAAGCTCGGGATACTCGAACTCATTTTCGGGGAAGCCCCGTTCGTGTCGCATTTCGACTTCGCGCGCAAGTACGTCGATGCCGATCCCCTTAACACGCGAGTGCGTGCCTGAGAAAGCGAGGTTCACAACATCTTCCCCTAGGCCGATAGCCTCGAAGATCTGTGCACCGCGGTAACTCTGAAGCGTCGAAATCCCCATCTTCGCGAAAATCTTGAGTAGGCCAAGATCGATGGCGTTCAGGTAGTTCTCAATCGCCGTTTCGCTCTTGAGATCTTCGGGAACGAAGGTTCGTTCTTCGACGATGTCCGAAACTGTTTCGAAGGCGAGATACGGGTTCACTGCACCCGCGCCGTATCCGATGAGCAGGGCGAAGTGCGCGACCTCACGTGCTTCACCCGTTTCAACGACAATCCCGCACCGCGTGCGAAGCGTCTTTCGAACCAGGTGATGGTGTACCGCGCCCGTCGCGAGCAGCGCCGGAATAGGAGCCAACTCCGGGCTCACACCGCGATCAGAGAGAATCAGGATATTTGCGCCACCTTCGATCGCCTGCACTGCCTCTCGGCAAAGCTGGTCAATCGCTCCTCTCATCCCCGCGCCACCTTCGGCCACCTTATAAAGGGTCGAAATCGTGACGGACTTGAAGCCCGGCTTGTCGATCTGGCGAATCGCCTCGAGTTCCGCGTCTCGCAGAACCGGGCGATGGAGTCGCAGCAGCTGTGCATGTTCCGGCGTTTCGACGAGAAGATTTTTCTCTTCGCCTAACGTCGAATCCAAGGTCATGACCGGACGCTCTCTAATCGAGTCGATCGCCGGGTTCGTGACCTGCGCAAAGTTTTGCTTGAAGTAGGAGAAGAGCAGTCGCGGCTTGTCGGAAAGACAGGCCAGCGCCGAATCCTCACCCATCGAGCCCAAGGCTTCCTTGCCGTTCGCTGCCATCGGCGCGAGCAAGAACCGCATATCTTCGAGGGTGTATCCAAAAGTCTGCTGCAGAGACAGCCTAATCTCCGGATTCGGCTTATGAACCGCGTCCACAGAAACGAGATCGCCCAGCTTCAGCTGATGCATGTCGACCCAGGTCTTATAGGGCTGACGTGTGATGTATCGATCCTTCAGCTCTTCATCTTCAATGATGCGGCCTTCCTCGAGGTCCGCATAGAACATACGTCCGGGCTCAAGTCGACCCTTCACTTCGATATCCACAGGCTCGATCGGCAGCGTGCCAACTTCCGACCCCATCACGAGTAAGCCGTCCTTGGTCACGACATAACGCGACGGGCGGAGCCCATTGCGATCGAGAACGGCGCCAACACCGTCTCCATTCGAGAAGCACATGGAAGCCGGACCGTCCCAGGGCTCCATCATGCACGAATAGTATTCATAGAACGCCCGACGTTCTTCGGTCATCGTCGGATCGTTTTCCCAAGCCTCAGGGATCATCATCAACATCGACTGAGGAAGATCGCGTCCCGCGAGGTGCAGGAACTCCAGCGCGTTATCAAATCGAGCCGAGTCACTCGTTCCGTTTCGCATGACCGGGAAGAGCTTACTCAGGTCTTCGCCGAAGAGGCTCGACTTGAGCGTACCTTCCCGTGCATTCATCCAGTTCTGGTTGCCGCGAATCGTGTTGATCTCGCCGTTATGTGCGAGGTAGCGGAACGGCTGCGCGAGGTCCCAGGTCGGAAAGGTGTTGGTGCTGTAGCGCTGATGCACCAAAGCGAGTCGGCTCTCTAGATCCGGATCCTGCATGTCGGGGAAAAATTCCGGCGTCTGGTGCGCCAGGAACATGCCCTTAAATAGGAAGGTCTTGGAGGAGAGGCTTGCGATATGGAACGCCGTGCCCTGGTTCTCGATCGCGCTCTCGATCAAGCGCCGGATCACGTAGAGCTTTCGCTCGAAGGCGGGCTGGTCGAGGCCTTCGGCCGCGCCGATAAAGAGCTGCTTGATCGCCGGCATTCCGCTGCGGGCGATCTGACCGATCTTCGACGGATCCGTCGGCACTTCGCGCCACCCGAGGAGACTCTGACCTTCGGCCGCCACAGCCTGCTCGACAGTCTCGACTTGCTTCGCGCGCTCGTCGCCATCGACGGCCAGAAATACGATCGCGGAGGCGTAGCTTCCCAGCGCGGGGAGCCCAAAGCCTTCGGCATCAGCGACCTTTCGTAGGAACTTGTCCGGCGTCTGGATCAACATGCCCGCGCCGTCACCGGTCGCTTCGTCTGAACCCGCCGCACCACGATGGGTCAGGCGGCAGAGGATTTCAGTGGCCTGCTCGATGATCGTATGACTTGCCGCCTTCTTAAGGTCGGCGACGAATCCGATGCCACAGGCATCGTGCTCTAGTTCGGGATCGTAGAGGCCCTGCTTCGGGGGGAGTCCGTATCGCATCATGCGCGCATCCGGCTTTCTTCGTTTCTCGCCACGCGTCCTCTGGGAGGTTTTCCCGGACGAACGGCAGCGAGGGCTTCCGACGTGCCTCGAAATCCGGAGGCCCGCCCGGAAATCGTTCGCTCGTCGGTGGTCCCGTGGAGTGCCATGCTTCCGTATCGCTCAGATGATTAGGGGCGGCTTCGCTGTCCCGGCGCCTACGGCGAACCGGTTGCAGGGTCCAGCATTTCGCGAGCTCTGAACGTCTCGTCCGAGTCCGCCTCGGTCACATCTTTGCTTTACATCTATTGAAGATGGTCGAACCGCTCGACGGAACGTGCCGGCTCTCTCCCGTTCGAATGATCGGGGCTCGGGCAGAACTCGAAGGTACCTGCGCCCTGTCCGTTCAGATTCGCGAGAATCGAGGGGCGGGGTTTGGTGTTGCTTCGAATCGGATTGAATGACTGTTGCCTAGACGCGAAGCCCGAAGTTTTGCCTTATGAAACAATGCTTCGTACTCGTGCGTCGACCACTTTGGCCGATCCATTTTCCAGTTCTGCCCGACACGAGAGTCCAGTCGCATCGCCAACGGTCCTGCGGAGAGCTAAGTCACCGCGGGCCCAACGTTTTTTCGAACGTTCCACCCTAAAGCAAGCGCCTAGGAAAGTCAACCGCCAAAGCACGCAGTACTATTCTTCAAGTACCTGCCAATGCTCATGAATCCCGGGAATCGACCAATTCCCGAAGGCGAGCCGGATAGTTGGTAATAAGGCCGTCCACGCCCGTATCGAGGAGCCGTTCCATTTCAGTAACCTCATTTGCGGTATACGGATAGACCGCGAGGCCCGCCTCATGCGCCGCTGACACCCATCTGGATGCGACTAGCAGGCAATGCGGGTTGACAGCCTCGGCTCCAACTCGATCTGCTCGCCCTAGGACGTCACGAGGGTCCCGCGGGGAAACGAGTACTGCGATCCTCGCCGCGGAGGACACAGCCCTCAGCCGAGCGAGCACTCCGTCGTCGAAGCTCGAAAAAAGCATCCGTGGCAAGAGCCCGCGAGCTTCAACCTCAGCAAAGACCCGTTCCTCGAGACCATCATACGGTGCATTGAGCCCCACCTTCAGCTCCAGGTTGAAGTCCATCCGACTGCCGAACCCCTCCAGCAGATCGAGCAGCGTCGGCATCCGCTCCGGAGCGGATCCGCCCGGAGCAGCATTCAGCGCCGCCAACTCTGAAGCGCTTCGGTCCCGAATCTCCCCCGGGTCCCCGAGCCGCTCGAGTGAAGCGTCGTGATGAATCACGACCACCCCATCACGGCTCACATGAAGATCGGTCTCGATCATATCCGCATCGAGTTCGATCGCGCGCTCGAATGCTGAGGCCGTATTTTCGGGGCGTTCACCGGAAGCGCCGCGATGGGCGATGACGAGCGGGCGACTCATTCCGCGGCGTCCTCTTCGGCCCAGGACCGGGATCTTTCAACCGCACGTCGCCAGCCGCGATAAAGCTTCTCACGCTCGTCCCGAGGCATAGTTGGCTCAAAGGTTGTTGCCTCGCCGGCTTCACTCTTGAGCGCCCCGCCCTCTTCCCAAAAGTCAACTGAGAATCCCGCCAGCTTGGCGGCCCCCATTGCCGTTGCTTCTAGTACCGCCGGCCGCTCGACGGCGATTCCAAGAATATCCGCCTGGAACTGCATCAAGAAGTCGTTCTCGCAGGCGCCGCCATCTACGTGAAGCACCTGAGGCGAAATCCCAGAATCCTTTGCCATAGCATCCATCACATCACGGGTCTGGAATGCGATCGACTCCAGTGTCGCGCGGGTGATATGAGCGTGAGTCGTCCCCCGGGTCAGCCCTACGATCGTTCCCCTCGCCTTCTCATCCCAATAAGGTGCGCCGAGGCCAACGAACGCAGGAACGACATAAACGCCGTCACTGTTAGGCACACTCTTCGCTATGGCTTCGCTCTCCGACGCGTGCTCAAAGATTCCGAGCCCGTCGCGCAACCACTGCACTGCGGAGCCAGCAACGAAGATCGACCCTTCCAGCGCATACTCCTGCACGCCATCGCGTCGCCACGCCACCGTCGTAATCAGGCCCGATTCCGACTGGGGCGCTTCATGCCCGGTATTCATCAGCAGAAAGCATCCGGTGCCATACGTATTCTTCGCGCGCCCCGGCGTGGTGCAGCCCTGTCCAAAGAGTGCAGATTGCTGATCGCCCGCGACGCCAGCAATCGGAATCGATGCGCCTAACCACTCTGCGTCCGCTTCTCCGAAATCGCCGCTCGAGTCTCGAACCTCCGGCAACATGGACCGCGGCACGCCTAATGCTTCTATCAGGAAATCATCCCAAGCGCCCTCATGAATATTGTAAAGCAGCGTACGCGAAGCATTGGAAGGCTCCGTCGCAAACACTCGCCCCTTCGTCAGCTTATAGATCAACCACGTATCGATCGTGCCGAAGCACAGTTCTCCGGCCTCAGCGCGCGCCTGCGCCCCTTCCACCGCATCGAGGATGAAGCGAATCTTCGTGCCTGAGAAATAGGCATCGATCAACAACCCTGTGCGGGCGCGGATCTCGTCTTCTAGACCTCGGCCTCGAAGCTCGTCGCAAACGCCACTCGACTGACGTGATTGCCAAACGATCGCAGGGTAAATCGGCTCGCCCGTCGCGCGATCCCAAACTACCGTGGTCTCTCGCTGGTTGGTGATCCCGATCGAAACGATAGCCTCGGCGCCTACACCCGCCGACTCAAGAGCCGTTCGCGCAGCGCGGAGCTGGCTATCCCAGATCTCGAAGGGATCGTGCTCGACCCAGCCCGGCTTGGGGAAGGACTGGGGAAACTCAAATTGCCCGACGCTTTGAATTGCTCCCTCTTGATCGATCAACAAGGCACGAGAGGACGTAGTCCCCTGATCTAGCGCAAGCACGAAGCCAGCCATACGAATCCCCCAGGTGGCCGCTAGCCTAAGAGCATGCGGCCTTGTTAGTCATCTCCGAAGAGCGCGTCCACGAACTCCGCCGCCTCAAATTCCCGTAGATCCTCTATACCTTCGCCAACCCCGACGAAGTTTACGGGAATCCCGAATTCGTCCGCGAGGCCGACGATCACGCCGCCCTTCGCAGTTCCGTCCATCTTACTCAGCACGAGTCCAGAAACTGAGGCTACTTCAGCGAAAAGGCGGGCCTGGGAAATAGCGTTCTGTCCGGTGTTCGAGTCCAGCACGAGCAGAATTTCATGAGGCGCGTCGGGAATATCCTTGCCGATCACACGCACTATTTTGGCTAGCTCTTCCATCAGCGGCTTCTTCGTTTGCAGGCGGCCGGCGGTGTCGATAATGGCAACGTCCACGTCGCGTGCGATCGCCGCCTTCACCGTATCAAAGGCCACAGATGCGGGGTCTCCCCCCGCTTCTCCTGAGATCACATCGCAGCCGACGCGCTCGCCCCATGTCTGGAGCTGCTCGATCGCGGCGGCACGAAACGTGTCCCCCGCCCCAAGCAAGACGCTCCGGCCCCTCGCCTGATGTTGCGCCGCAAGTTTCCCGATCGTCGTCGTCTTGCCGGCGCCGTTTACGCCGAGCATCAGAATCACATGCGGATGGCCAGCCAGCTCGAAGGGATCTCCGGCTCGCTCTGCGCCCGCCAACTTTTCACCGATCGCTTCTTTCAGAATCTCGCGAACGCGATTGCCGTCAGCACCTCGGCCCTCGGATCGAACGCGCTCAAGCAGCGACTCCGCCGTTTTTACTCCGAGATCCGCAGTGAAGAGCACTTCCTCAAGCTCACCTAGGAGCGCGGCATCGACCTCTCGCCCACCCAGTACATCACCCAGCCGCCCTGCGAAGGCTTCGCTCGTCCGCCGCAATCGATCGCGTAGTCGAACGCGTGGGGCCGGTTCCGGTTCCGGCTCAGAGATCGAAATGGGAACGGGCGACGGCGTCACGGTCGGCCCAGACTCGGGGGCGACTACTGCGACCTCGTCCTGGCGCGCGTCCTCGTAAGCGGCTCCGGCTATCCCAGCGGCCTCGGACTTGGCGACAGGCCTCGCGACTTCTTGGTTTTCGTCCAAGAAGGACAGCGGTTCAGGGTCGCTGGACGACCTGGCTTCCTCAGGCGGCGCGGCTTCTGCGTCCGCCGCCAGCCGACTGTCGGGGGCCGGTTCGCGCAGGCCCCCGGGCGCCTTCGTCTCTTTGCCCCATCCGAGGCGTTCGATCACAAGACCGAGCAAGAGCGGACCGAGGCCCGTCGCAAGTACGAGGAGGCCGGGGTGTTGTTGAATAAGAACAGAGAGTTCGTAGAGGGTAGCGGTCTGATCCATGCCGCGCGGATCTTACCAGCACGAGTCCGAGAATCGAGTCAATCTGGGGCTATGACAACCGATCGCTGCTCCGGCGGTGATCGCAGCGCCGCCGACTCCACTCTGTGCCTCCGCCCGGCCTGTCCTACTCGCCTTGGACGTGAAGCCAACTCTGCGTCCAGATCCGCACAAACGACTCGCGCTCGATATTCGCGTAGTGAACGGTCTCAATTCCAGCGGCCTAGACTCCTCCCGCAATTTAGATCTCCCCCCAATCGAAATACAGATCGGTCCCCAGGACATATTGCAACGGGGTCACGAGCGCCTTCCAAGAATCCGTGACCCGGACGAGACGCGCGTTTTCGATTAGCAACGGGGTGTCTTGAAAGTCGACGCCCCGCGGACGCAGCGTGTGTTGACAGGTTGCGCCCCTGACGCAGCCTGAGGTCGTCGTGGCCTCAAACAAGGGTATCTCGAGAACGGAATGCGCTTCGGCGCGAGCGCTAGATCGAAATTGGACCGGGAGCGGCCGGAATAACCTGAGCAATATGGCCTTCCGACTGGCGAATGCCATATGTCACGGGGAACCAATCTCCCAAATGCGAACAGGCGCCCAAGGAGCGCCTGTTGCAGAAGCCACATTCTTTGGTGGCGGTCCTCAAAACTGTCTTCTTTGCGGTATCAGTTCAGCACCACAGATACGAGCTTGGAAACGCCTCGCTGTTCCATGGTCACCCCGTAGAGCACGTCACCGACTTCGATGGTCCGCTTGTTATGCGTGATCACGAGGAACTGGCTGCGTTTCGACATCTCGACGATGAGCTGATTAAAGCGACCCACGTTCGCGTCATCCAGCGCCGCATCGACCTCGTCGAGGAGGAAGAAGGGACTCGGCCTGACCTGGAAGACCGCGACGAGAAGCGCGAGAGCCGTCATGGTCTTCTCACCACCCGACAACAAGTTCACGTTCTGCAATCGTTTGCCGGGAGGCATCGCCATAATGTCGACGCCGGCCTCGAGAATATCCTCGGCATCGGTGAGTTCGAGACTCGCCTTTCCGCCGCCGAACAGGCGCGGGAAATTTTCAGAGAAGCGTTGGGACACCAGCTCAAAGGTCTCCTTGAATCGCTTGCGGCTCGTGCGATTGATGCGGGAGATCGCTTCGCGAAGGCTGTTGATCGTACCTTCGAGATCGTCCTTCTGTTCGGACAGGAAGCGGAACCGTTCGGCCAGCTCTTCGTGCTCCTCGATCGCACCCAAATTCACGTCACCGAGCGACTGAAGCGATTTGCGAACCTTCTCGGACTCACGCTTGCGTTCCGGCGTCGGGAGCATCGCGAGTTCGACGTTTCGCTTCGCTTCGCGGAGCGCCGACGCCGGGCTCAGAGCCTCGTCTTCATTGGTATCGCTATCTGCGCTCTCTTCGGCCTGCGCGTCGGCCGTAACGTCAGCGGGCGCTTCCGCCTCACCCTCGGCGGCGAGCGCCGTCGGGCTGGTGTCGAGTTCGACCCCTGCGCTCAATTCCTCGAGCGTCGGCAACTTCCACTTTTCGATCGCAACGTCCCAGCGCTCTCGAACCGTCGAGGCCTGATGATCGAGTCGCATACGAGCTTCCGAGAGCTTTAGTTCCGCCTGGCTCGTCTTCTCGCGCGCAGCACCTAGATCGCCACGCAGAGTCCGCGCGGTGCTCTCAATCTCCGTGACCTTGCCTGAGGTCTCTTCGAATGCTTCTCGCAGAGTGTCGCTTTCGACCCGCGCAATTTCTTCAGCCTGCAGCTGGACGGCGAGTTCACCCTCCGCGACGCCGATTTCTTCGAGCAGCGTCTCCCGACGCACGCGGGCGGTTTCGATTTCTTCGTTACGCCGCTCGATCCAGGTGCGTGTCTCTCGCTCGGACTGTTCTGCGCGGGTGGCCGTCTCTCGCAGACGCAGGCGATGTTCGTCGCGCGCACGGTAAGCAACGCGGAGCTCCGCCACGCGGCTCTCTCGCCGAGAAAGTTCGCGACCGGAGCTACTGATCTGGAGGCCAATCGCGTCTACCGAGCGCTGGCTTTCCCCTCGTTCACCGCGGCGATCTTCTAGATTACGCGCCAAAGTTGCGAGATCATCTACAACCGAGGCTTGCTCACCTAGCAAGTCGGAGCGCTCCGCGACGCGGGTTTCCTGCGCTTCGCCGATCCGTTTAACCTTCTCCGTCGAGCGCTCGAGATCCTTCTCGTGATTCGCCACAGCGAGCGCGGCGGTGTGGTGCCGGTTGCGAAGGTTTTCGAGTTCTTCGCCAGCACGTGCAAGGGCAGTCTCCGAACGTTCTCGGGCTGCCTGTACTTCGTCCGATGTAATCTGAAGTCGAGCAACCTCGACTTCCAGCTCCCGGACCTCACGCGCGCGCGTCAGCATGCCGCTCGCGGAAGACTCTCCGCCACCGATCACGATGCCATCTGGCGTCGCGAGATCGCCATTTGGCGTGACAAATGTCGCAGGCAACCGCTCGGTCCCGAAATGCTCGAAAGCACGCTCTAGACTGTCGACGAGATACACATCGCCAAGCAGAGCGCGCGCTACTCCTTCGCTGCCCGCGCGGGGACGCACCTGCTTAAGAAGGGGATCACCTAGAGTAACGACGCCCCCCAGAACTTCGGGCTGCGAGTGCTGGACAACAAAGACGCCGCGTCCCGCTCCCTCTTGGCGCAGCTTATTGAGTGCAGCAAGGGCCCCGCCGGTTTCCTGAATCACGATGGCTTCTGCACGATCGGCCAAAACTGCTTCTACAGCCCGCTCAACCTCAGGATCCGCCTCGATCAGTTCGCGGACAAGACCACGAAGCCCCAGCTGATCTGCGACTTCCTCCCCGCCGGAAAGGAGATGCTGCGCACCTTCGCCAATGTCCTGACGACCCTCAACTACTTCACGAAGAGACTCGTAACGCGCATGGGACGTCTG
>DGPZ01000191.1:0-22723 GCA_002390675.1 Deltaproteobacteria bacterium UBA4427 | reverse complement strand
TCTCTCCGTGAACACGCATCGCTTCGCGAAGCTGGTCCTGCAATCGATCTCGGTCCAAGAGCAGATTGCGAAGGCCCTCTTCAAGCGAGCCCTGCTCGATTCCGGCTTCTGCAGCCTGACTCTGCTGTGCCTCAACATCGGCATCGACGCCGCGCATTCGCTGGTCAATGGCCGATTGCCGATCGCTCAAATTCGCGATCCGGTCTTCGATTCGTGCGACGCTAGTCAGAAGCTCAACGTGCGCCGTATTCTTCGTATCCCGGTCGGCCTCGAAGGTTCGAAGTGATTCCTGAGCCGTTTGAACTTCGCGCTCGGCGGTTTCGATTGCGGCCTTTTCCTGATCAAGGCCGCGCTCGAGCTGTTCCAGTTCTCCCTTGGCACCGCGATGTTCCTGCTCGGCGTTTGCGAGCTGTTCCGCCAGAGTCGCAAGTTCGCCCTTTCGGGATTCGCTGGACTCTTCGAGATTGTCTCGCTCGCGGCGAGCAAGCTCGATGCGGCCTTCCAGGTTCTTGATCTCACTGCGCAGGCCATAGAGCTTTTCGGCCCCCTTTGTCACAGCCTTCTCGGCCACCGCCTGAGCGATACGATGCTCTTCTGCAGCGAGTTCGCGCTCTGCCAGGTTGGCTTCAAGTGCGATCATCTGATCTTTGAGCGTGCCCAGGGAACCCGACTCATGCTCGACTTCGTTCAGCAGACTCGTTCGTTCGTCCGCGGCTAGTGACAGCTCAAGCACTCGTTGTGTCTCTTGGAGTCGCTTGTACCGCGCGGCCTTCTTCGCCTGCCGCTCAAGCGTCGAGATCTGACGCTTGATCTCGCCGAGCACATCGTTCACCCGCGTCAGGTTCTGCTCCGTCGAGCGCATCTTGCTCTCGGCTTCTTTTCGGCGCGCCTTGTACTTGCCGATTCCTGCGGCCTCTTCAATTAGGCCGCGACGGTCTTCGGGCTTGGACGAAACGATCTCGGCGACCTTGCCCTGCTCGACGATCGTGTAGCCGCGCAGGCCGATGCCCGTGTCTCGGAAAAAGTCGTGAACATCCTTCAGACGCGCCGGCGCCTTATTCATCAGATATTCGGATTCGCCGGAGCGATAGAGCCGCCGCGAGATTTCAATTTCGCTGTAGGCAGCATAGGCGGCGGGAGCTTGACCATCGGAGTTGTCGAAGGTCAGACAGACCTCGGCCATGCCGATCGGCGGACGGTTCTCCGACCCCGCGAAGATCACATCATCCATGCCCTTGCCGCGAAGCTTGCGAGCGGACTGTTCGCCCATCACCCACTTGATCGCGTCGACGACATTCGATTTGCCACAACCGTTCGGACCGACGACGCAGGTCATGCCGTCGTCGAAGCTGAAGACCGTGCGGTCTACAAACGATTTAAAACCATGGAGCTGCAGGCTTTTGATGCGCAATGGACCCTCGATCGATCGGCCGCGACCGATATCAGGGGACTCGACCCACTTCGGACGGGAGAATTGACTTCCCCCGCTCGTGCGATGTCCCCAGAAACCTGTGCGGCTCTTCAAAACCGACCCTAGACGAAATCGTCCATCATCGGTTTGCCCAGCCAGTCTTTGGGAACGTTTTCTCTATTGAAATCAGTGACTTAAAAGGTCAAAGGTCAGAAAAGACCGCAACTGATCAAAACCGAAGAATTCGTCCCCCTCATCGGGGATCGTCATGTTTGACGGGGGCTGAGCCCGTCGACACAACACGTACAGTAGGGGGGGATACAACGAAGTAGTACCCCATCCAAGGGGGCCCCGACAAGCGACTCAAACGAACAATTTCCGCAGGATCTTGTTCCCAAACACAGTCTTCAACATGCGTCTCATTCCAGCCGCACTCTCTTCGGTGTAGGGGTAGCCGCCCTGGGCTTTCTTGGACGTGTCTACGATCACCGGATGGATGTGGCAGTAGCCACGAATCCCGATTTCACCGTTCACATATCCGACCCCGGACTCCTTTACCCCGCCGAAAGGCGCCTCGGGAATGCCGTAGGTCACGGAGATATCGTTGACGGAAACGCTGCCGGTGACCATCCGCTCCGCAATCCGGGCCCCACGTTCGAGATCCTGCGTCCAGACGTTTCCGGAGAGCCCGTAGTCGGAATCGTTCGCGAGCGCGAGCGCCTCCTCCTCGTCCCGAACTTTCTGAATTGCGATGACCGGCCCGAAAGTTTCTCGGGTCATCAGCTCCATCGTGTTATCGACATCGGTCACGACCGTCGGTGGAAAGTAGTACCCGGACAAGCTGCGATTGCGTTCTCCGCCGACCAACACCCTCCCGCCCTTTTCTTTGGCGTCACGCATATGGTCTTCGATGATGTCCATCTGCTTGTCCCAGAAGACAGCGCCAACGTCGGAGGCCCCCGTCGTTGCCTGGGTCAGCCGCTTCGTCATATCGACGACGCGCTCAACAAAAGGCTCATAAATCGACTCGGGCACATAAACCCGCTCTGTCCCACAGCAGTAATGCCCGGTGTTAAAGAATGAACCTCGTACAGCGCCGTCCGCTGCGCGATCGAGGTCCGCATCGCTGCAGACGATCATGGCGTCCTTGCCGCCGAGTTCAAGCGTGACCGGAATCAGATTTCGTCCGCATGCCGCCCCGACCTTACGGCCCGTCGCCACGCTGCCCGTGAACGAAATCTTGTCGACACCGGACTCGATCAGTGCCGCACCCGTCGCGCCGTCTCCCTGAAGCACCTGATAAATATCCTTCGGAAGTCCCGCGGCCTCAGCCATCTCCTGAACGAGGACGGCCGAGAACGGCGTGACTTCACTGGGCTTGTGGATCACCGCGTTCCCAGCCATCAGCGCCTGCGCCAAAGGATTCATCGCGAGCGCAACCGGGCCGTTCCAAGGCGTAATCAATCCAACCACACCGAGAGGTTGGTAGTGAAGCGTGACCTTCTTCGAGAAGCGCATTACGCCCGCCGGGCGCTTGGTGACGGACTTCAAATATCTGGGTCCATACTTGGCGTAGTGCGAGATCTGCATGCAGGGCGCCATGACTTCCATTGTGATGGCTTCCTGAATCGTCTTACCCGTTTCCTTCACCACCAGCTCGACGATCTCGTCTTGCCGCTCGACCAACTGATCGACTAACGCCCAGAGCACCTCGGAGCGCGCCTTAAATGAGCGGCTTGCCCACGCGCCTTGGGCCTTCCGTGCGCGATCGACAGCCACCCTTACGTCATCTTCGGTCGCCGCTTCGAATTGCCCGATCGACTCAAGGGTCACTGGGCTTTTGATGTCGAAGACGCGTGCGTCGTCGTCGGAGGGGATCTCGGCAAAGAGGGCCATAGCTTTGGGCTCCACAAAAAGGGGGGGGGCTCGCGACGAGGCGTTTCGTCCGTGCGAGAGCCCTGATTCTATCGAATCAAGACGGCTCGGCCGCCCTATTCTGCTCGACGGATCCGAGCATCCGCTATGCCGTTAACGACCCGCGCAACCATGCCGACGACTGCGCCATCAACTATGCCTGCTGGGAACCCACTTCGGCTGCACCGCCGCCCTGTTCATTCTCCGACTGCAGCTGGTGCAGACGCGCGTAGTGCCCCCCGTGGCCCAGCAATACGGTGTGGGATCCCGACTCGACGAGCCGCCCGCTCTTCAGCACATGGATCGTGTCGACATCCCGGATCGTGGAGAGCCGATGAGCAATTGCGATCGCGGTCTTGCCTTCCATCAGAACGTGAATGCCGCGCTGAATGGCCGCTTCCGTTTCCGTATCGATGGCGCTCGTCGCTTCGTCGAGCACGAGGATATGTGCACCGTGGGCCAAGGCCCTAGCGAAGGACAGAATCTGCCTTTGGCCGGTCGAGAAATTCGCGCCGCGCTCCAGCACCTCGGTTCCGTAGCCATCGGGCAATTTTTCGATGAAGGGGTGGGCCTCAACAGCGATCGCGGCCTCCCGAACATCGCTCTCGGACAAATCAGCACGACCGAGCGCGATATTGCGCGCCAGGGTTCCGCTGAAAAGGAATACGTCCTGAAGAACTGTCGCGATTCGGCGGCGGAGATCTCGTTGGGGAATGTCTCGGACATCAATGCCGTCGACGCGGACACAGCCACGATCGACGTCATAGAGCCGGGTCAGCAGCTTGATGATAGTGGTCTTACCAGCGCCAGTCGCGCCAACGAAAGCCACCTTCTCCCCGACTTCGACGCGAAAACTCACATCCTGAAGAATCCAATCTATATCGTCAGGAGAGCGCCCTTCGGTCTCGCCCCCTTTTGTATCGCCATAGGAGAACCAGACGTGATCGAATTCGACGAGACCCTTCTCTTCAGGGCGACCCACCGCGGCTGTCTCAACGAGGTCTGCGACCTCGGGCGCAGTGTCGAGGACTTGGAATATTCGCTCGGCGCCGGCCATCGCCGATTGCATAACAGAGTACTTGGCGGAAAGATCCCGCAGCGGCATGAAGAAGCGCTGCATGTAGTCGATGAATACGTACATGATGCCGACTTCAGCAACGCCGGTCCCGACTCCCAAAATGACCGCCATCGTGATCCCGGTCGCGACCTCGACTGTGGCGAAGAGCAGCGAGTCGTAGCGGATCGATTTATTCCACGCGTCCCGATGATCCGCATTCATGGCATCAAACTCGGCCATATTGCGCGCTTCGCGACTGAAGAGCTGCACGACCTTCATCCCGGTCACACTCTCTTGTATGTAGGTATTAATGCGCGCGATACGCACGCGGACTTCGCGGAATGCCTCGCGGACCTTCAGCCTAAAAATCACCGCAGCAACGGCGAGCACAGGCACAATGGCGAAAGCCCAAGTCGCAAGTTTCGGCGATAACGCGAAAAGGATCAACGCGTAGCCGACCATCTTAATCACGTCGGTGATCAGAGCGACGAGGCCTTGAGCAAACATCTCCGCGACGTTCTCGACGTCATTTGTCGCTCGAGTGACCAAGCGCCCAACGGGAATCACGTCGAAATACGACATCTGCAACGTCTGAATATGTCCGAAGACATGTTTACGAAGCCCTCGCATGGCGTACTGCCCGGTCGAAGCCATCAATACCTGATAGACGTATTGCATCGCGCCTAACACAAGCGTCGTGATGACATAGAGCATCGCGAGCCAGCCACCGAGGGACCAATCCGTCGGCGGGTCGAAGAATCCGCCTACCTGGTCATCGACCCAATCTGCGAAGCCCGGCCCTGCTTCCTTCGCTATCTCTGGACGAGATTCGGCGCGTCCTTCGAGTAAAAAATCCGTGACGACGAATTCCGTGCCGGTCGCCGACGCTGCGGCCGCCGAAGCGACCACCCGGTCGATCCCGGACTTGACGATCCAGGCCGGGGCCAATTCGAGGACAAAAATGGGCAAGAAGAGCAGCAGCGTCATCGCAACCTGCCGCCAATACGGCAGCACGTAAGGCCACAGCCTAACGAGGATTCGTGTGTCGTAGGCTTTACCGAGCGCGTCCTCGTCGAAAGGATCGCTCCCGCCATCGCCACTATTAGCCTTCTTGGCGCCCTTCATCTTCTCCGTTTTCTTGCCTGCGTCGGGATCGCTCATACGAACTCTCCCGCGAGCACGTCGTCACTCGGCACAGCATCCGGTGTGATGGGCGCGCCCACCCCGTCCTTCGACTCCGCTTCTTGCTCGGCGGCTAAGCCCGCGTAAAGCCCGCCGAGAGCAAGGAGGTCCGCGTGGCGACCGCGTTCAACGATACGCCCTTCGTCGAGCACGACAATTTGGTCCAGGCCCTGGACAGAGTTGACGCGACTGGCCACCACGACAACCGTCCGGCCCGCAAATACATTCGAAAGCTCGGTCTGAATACGTCGCTCAGTTTCAGCATCAACCGAAGACAGCGTGTCATCAAGAATCAGGATCTTCGGGTCGAGGGCAAGCGCTCGCGCGAGCGCCGTACGCTGTCGCTGTCCGCCGGAGAGCATCACGCCTCGTTCGCCGACTAACGTGTCATAGCCCTCGGGCAGATCTTCGATATCCCCGGCGAGCTGGGCGCGCCGGGCGGCGAGATGGATCTCGGCCTCGGTGGCATCTTCGGGAAGGCCGTACGCAATATTCGATCGAATCGGCATGGAGAATAGGAAGGAGTCCTGCGGCACCATCGCAATGGACGTACGCAGCCGCTCGATCTCCAGCCGGTTCACGTCCACACCGTCGATGAAGAGCTGACCCGATTCCACTTCGTAGATGCGCGGGATTAATGAGGCCAGGGTCGACTTACCCGAGCCCACGGGTCCAACGACACCAAGGGATGAGCCGGCCGGAACTTTTAGCGAAATATCTGCGAGGGCCGGCTCCCGCGCGTAGTCGCCGTAGGCGAAATTGAGGCCTCGGAATTCGATCTCGCCGGACAGGTCGTCGAGCTGGACGGACTCCGTGTGATCCGCGATCGACGGCTCGATCGACATCACTTCATCGATCCGCTGCATGGCGGAAGCGCCGCGCTGAAGCAGGCTGACCGAGTAGCCCATCATCATCGTCGGGAAGGTCAGCATGCGGGCGTAGATCGTGAAGGCAAAGAGCGCGCCGGGCTTTAGCGTGCCGGCGGCGATCATGTCCAGCCCAACGTAGAGCGCCATGCCCAAGCCCGCTGCGGGAAGAAGTCCCGTCATCGCTGGCATCGCCGCCCCCGCCCGCACCAACTTCAGCTGCCGGTCGCGCAGATGGTCGTTTGCCTCCGCGAAGCGCGCCGCCCGGTCGCCCTCCATCGCGTAGGCCTTCACAACGCCGATCCCAGCGATGCTCTCCTGAACGAGATTCGACATCGAGGCCAGGGATTCCTGCGCGGCCAGACTGCGGCGGAAGAGACGCGCGCCAATGAAGCGCGAGATCACGATGAAGAGCGGATACGGGATCACCATCAGGGTGGCGAGCTTGACGCTGTACGTGCTCATGAAGGCGAAGGCGCCTATAAACAGGATCGGACTCTGAGCAACCGACAGTAGGCCGGGCCCGAGTAGTAAGCGCACGGAGTTGAGGTCGTTGACGCAGCGGCTCATCAGCTCGCCTGTCCGCCATTTGAAGTAAAACGACTGCGGCTGCTTCTGTAGATGTCCGAAGAGATCGTTGCGGATCTCGTATTCGACTTCTCGAGCGGCATCGAACACGAGTTGTCTCGTGTAGAAGCGAAACACGCCTCCAACGAGGGCAAGCCCGAAGAGAATCCAACATCGCCGGACCACGACTTCGGCCGGGACGCCCGGATCGATCAAGCCATCAACCGCTCGGCCAACCATCATGGGGATCGCGTTAAAGATCACCGAGTAGATCACGACCGCTACGAACCAGAGAAGGTAGTAGCGCCAGTTCCTTCGCAGATAGAAGGAGAGCCTTCGCAATGCGTGCCGCACGGGCGATTCACGGACCGCTTCTATTTCGATCGATTCAGCGGCCGCGCTCATCGTCCCATCCTCGCGGCAAGCCACTCGCGATCCCAATCAAAAAACCAACCCAAGAGTGCCACCTGATGCCAGAAGATTGTGCGTAAGGCGCCACGGTCGCGGTAACGCCGTGAAGACGTCGTCGCATACTCGGGCAGACGAGCGAGGCTCCCCGCACGCTTAATCCCGCGCACTAAGTCCAAGTCTTCCATGATCGGTACGATGGCCACGCCGCCCATTTTCTCCAACACGCTCCGGCGCACGAAGAGCGCCTGATCACCATAGGGCAGCCCGAGCAAACTGACGCGCACGTCGACCCAGAACTCGATCCATCGCTCCCAAGCGCCCCGCTCCGCAAACCGGAATCGAAACGCGCCTCCCGCACACCCCGGATCGGACAGAGCCCGTTCCACGGCTTTGGACCATCCCGGCTCTAGCCGGGTATCCGCATGCAGAAAGAGAAGCACTTCCCCTTCTGTTTTTTCAGTTCCTATCAGGAGCTGGTGGGCGCGTCCCCCTACTGCCCGCCGACCCGAAATACCGCAGCACCCCTCCTCGTCAGACAACAGATGAATTCGAGCTCCGGATCCTTGGGCGATCCTGACCGTCGCATCACGACTGCCACCATCGACCACAACGACCTCATTGGGCCGGCCCCCCTCCGCGTCCCGAGCCCCGGAGGGTCTCCGATCCACATCAAAATCAAGAGCACATTCCACGGCGTCGGCGATGCGAGGGGCTTCGTCGAGAGTCGGGATCACCACCGAGATCGTCACGACTCGGACCCTAGCCCGGAACCCAGCCGCCTGCCCCGACGAGCACAGCCCAATCTCACGATCCTCTTTGCGATCGGGAGCTTGATTTGATTGACTGCACTGAGGCCTTTGTCTATCACTCGCCCGTGACCCGATCAGACGACGACCCCAAGACCCCCAGCCAGCCCGCCTCTAACGAGAGCTCCGCCCCTGCTTATGCTGCGGCCGGTGTGGATCTCGACCACGACGAAGCCTTCATCGATGACGTGAAGGAAATTGCTAAAGGCACGTTTAGGCCTGAGGTATTGAGTTCGATCGGTGGATTCGCGGGCATGTTCAAAGCCCCCGAGCGATACAAAGATCCGATCTTTGTCGCCGCAACCGACGGCGTCGGAACGAAGCTCACGCTAGCCGCCCAGATCGGTCGATACGACACGATCGGCATCGACTGCGTCGCGATGGTCGTCAATGACCTGATCGTACAGGGTGCTGAGCCGCTTATTTTTCTCGATTACATCGCCATGGGCGATCTAGACAAATCTACCGCCAGTGAGGCCCTGCGAGGAATCGCGGAAGGCTGCAAGCGCGCCGGCGCGGCCCTCCTGGGTGGCGAGACTGCGACCATGCCCGGCGTATATCGCAAGGGCGAACTCGAGATCGTCGGGTTCTCCGTAGGCGTGGTCGAGCGCGAAGGCGTAATCGACGGTTCGACCATTACGGACAGCGACGTTCTGATCGGGCTCGCCTCGAGTGGCTTCCATAGCAACGGCTACTCGCTGGTTCGCTCGGTGCTCGACGCCGGAATGGCGGCCGGAAAATTCGACCTCTTCGAAGAACCGCCCGGCATGCGCACGAGCCTCGCAAGCGCCCTGCTCGCGCCAACACGCATTTATGTTAAGCCGCTTCTCAATCTAATCCGAGACTTCGAAGTACACGGCATGGTCCACGTGACCGGCGGTGGCTTCGCAGGCAACGTCCCGCGCGTACTGCCTGCAGGTGTTCGCGCCCGGGTCGACACAGCAGCGTGGCCACGCCCGGACGTCTACGAGTGGATTGCACGCGAAGGCGATATCAGCGAATCCGAGATGCTGCGCGTATTCAACTGTGGCATCGGCATGATTATCGCGGTCCCGGCCAACAGCGCCGACGATGTGCTCCATCGCCTGCGTGGCCTTGGCGAGCGCGGCTATCGAATCGGTACGGTCGAGCGCAAAGCCGAAGACGATCCGGCGATTCTCTTCGACCCAGGCTTCTTGGGCATCGACCCCAACGCTCCCCAGCTAGACTAGATAGCTGGATTAGGAAGCCGGACTGAGCAGCTCGGCTGAGAAGTTAGACGAAGAGGACCGGATCGATGGTCGAGATCCCCACACTGGATCCGAGTGAAGCGCCTCGTGCCCGACGTTGGGATGCCCTAGTCCTCGGCAGCGGCTTGACCGCGCTCGTGGCCGCCGCACGCATCAGTGCGACGGGGCAGCGAGTTCTTGTCGTAGAAGAAGAAGCGCGCACCACACTGCCTGCCGCAGTTAAGGAGCCCTTCTTCCTGAGCGGGCTACGCGACCAGGGAATGCTGGATGCGACGATGCGCGCACTTACTGTCCCTTTGATCGATCGCCGCCGAATTGGTAACGAGCGTCTAGCCTATCAGATTGCCGCCGATCCCTACCGGCTCGATATCGGACAACCGGTTCTGTCGGCGGAGGAGCTTGTCGCTTGGGGGCTCGCTACGCCCGACGACGCGCAGACGCTGGTTCGCCGGCGCGTGGAGGCTTCGGAGACGGAACGAGAGATACTCTACGAATCTCCTTTCGTTCGGATCGGCCGCCGCAGCGCCGGCGCGGGTCGCTCTACAGCTCGTGGTAATCCAAACACGGCGACCGTGGGCAATCACAAGCGTGGCTTACCCGGTGAAGTCGTTGCGGCACAAGGCCCACTCGCGCGGGGTATGCAGGCTGAGATTCGGGCGCTCTCAAATCTCGGCACGCGGACGCCCTCTCCTGAAGCGCAGGCGCGACTTCTCGGCCTCGGCCTGGCGGGCGGTGCCGGCTTTGCCGACGACCCGCCTTGGCTGATCGACCTCTTCCGCAAAAGGGTCACCGCACTCTACGGCGACATGCGCACGCTACCCGGCGAATTCGAATTCGTGCAGGTAGCTGGCCAGCCCGGCATTCGCGTCATGCGCACCGGCGAGATTTGGCTCGGCCGCGCCTTGGTGCTCGGCGCGCCGACTTCCGCGCTGCGTGACGCCTACGGCGATGAACCCGGGCGTCCGGCGCCCAGCATCCTCGATCTCGGCACGCGGCGAGCGTATCGAGCCGTCTTTTTATTCAGAGTCGCAACCTCCATCCTGCCCGAAGGCATGGGTGCCCGCATGATCCTTCCCGGAAACATCAACGGAGAGATGCAGGCGGACAGCCGGGCCGCAGCAACATCCGACATCACCGTCGCCGTGACCGCCTATCCATGCCAAACCCATCCGGGTCGCGTCGACCTCGTAGCGCGAGCAGTCCTGCCCGACGTCGAACCGAGCACCCTCAACGAACAGCTCCAGATCCTTCAACAGGACATCGCCGGTCGGCTCCAGGCCCTCATGCCTTTCTGCGGTGATGGCCTCGCGCAAATCGAGCTCAACGCTCCGTCTTGGGATAGCGACGACGGCTGGCTCGAAGACCCGCGTAGCAACTCCGCTTGGCCTGGTGAAATCGACCTCCGGCTATCATCGAAGCCGCCCGTCTACCTCCTTGACCGCGCCGGAGCAGCCGGACTCGGACTCGAAGGCGACCTTTTGCTGGGCTGGCGCGGCGGTGATGCCATCGCCGAGGCGCTCAGTTGAACACCGACGTAGACGCGTCCCCGCTCGCTCGGCTCTTCCGGCGCTCCCTAGCCAATGGACCCGTGATCGCAGGGGTCTTCGTTTGCGGCTGCGTTCTCACCTTCATCCGTTACCTGCGCGCTTACCTCATGAAGCCGTTTGTGGACGAGCTGGTCCTTCCCTGGGTACGTGAAGAGATCACACTGACCGCCCTCGCCCCCCGTGCAACTGAACTCGGGCTCATCCTCGGTGCCACGATGATCGTGCTGCCCCTGCTCGTCTTCCTTCGCACCTACGGCGCACACTGGATAGGAGCCAGCGTTAGGCGTGATATCGATCAGACTGTCGCTGCAAAATTTCTATCTGCCCCGCTTCGGGTCCATCGCGGCGGGACGAGCGGCGACTTTCTGGCACGCGCACTCACTGACGCACGACTCGCCTGCGATTCAATGCTCACGCTCTACAACCTGGTGCTCTTAAACGTCCAGCTCGTAATCGGTGGTGCGATCGCACTCTTCCTGGCCAGCTGGCAGCTTGCGCTTCTCACGGTCGTCGCGGTGCCACCGATTGCAATTTTACTGAGCTTCTTTGGTCGCCGCGTACAGAAGCAGTCGCACCGACGGCAAGAGACCCAGGGCGATCTTTCCGGACGGCTGCTCGCGATCCTCTCCGGCATCAAAGTCATCAAAGCCTTTCAGGGGCAAGACCTCGAAGAGCGCGCCTACGCCGCAGAGACTGGCAAATACTTTCGGCGCCACATGAAAGTCATCTGGAACGGAGTCGTCGCCCGAGCGGTCGGGGAATTAGTGAATCCCCTCGTGGCGGTGGCGGTCTTGGGTTTCGGCGTCTGGCTCCTCATGAACGGCATGTTCGACATCACGGTAGGCACCCTCCCGCAGTTCGGTGCGATCCTGCTCACCGTCTACAAGCCGATCAAAGCCTTAATAAAGGCCTATCCGAAAATCATGGAAGCAAGTGGAAGCGCCGGCCGACTCTTCGACATCCTGGACATGGATGACGAGACCCGGGACCGTGCTGGCGCGCGCCCCATGAACGGCCTCGCTCATCGGATCCGCTTCCGTGATGTGCACTTCGACTACGGAGGTGGCGCCGTTCTCGATGGCATCGATCTCGAGGTCGAGCCCGGCGAAGTCATCGCCGTCGTCGGCCGGACTGGCACCGGAAAGTCCACCCTCATCGACCTCGTCCTACGCTTCCACGATCCCACCCAAGGCGCGATCGAGATCGACGGGATCGACCTGCGCGACTACAACCGAGAATCGTTCCTGGATCAGATCGCAGTCGTCACTCAGGAGCCCTTCCTCTTCGACCTCTCGGTGCGTGAAAATATTGGCTACGGACGCCGGGATGCTTCGGATTCTGAGATCTACGCTGCTGCCCGCGCGGCATCCGCCGAGGATTTTATCGAATCGCTTCCCGAAGGCTATGACACGGGCGTCGGAGAATTTGGCCTACGTTTATCTGGCGGACAGCGCCAACGCCTAACAATCGCCAGGGCAATTCTTGCGGACCCGGCAATCCTAGTTTTCGATGAAGCAACGAGTGCCCTCGACGCGCAGACCGAGGCCGCCGTCCAAGCTGCTATAGAATCCTTGCGTGGCCAGCGCACGATTTTCCTCGTCGCGCATAGGCTGTCCACTATCCGCCACGCGGACCGCATCGTAGTACTCGATCAGGGCCGCATAGCGCAGCTCGGAAACCACGAGGCGTTAGCCTCAGTGCCCGGCCTATATCGCGAGTTAATCGGTCTTCAGACCACCTAACCTCGAACGCGCTCCACCGACCGCACGCCCTTGACCTTACGAATTTCGCGCATCACCGAGTTGAGCGTCTTAACATCCTGCACCCAGAGTCCAAATACCTGCTCTGCACCTTGCTTTCCGGATTTATCCTTCGTTGTCGCCTTCGCGGATCCAATATTAATGCTCGCGGCGGAAATCGTATTCGTAACCTTCGCGAGCATCCCTGGCTCGTCCCGCGCGATCACACGAATCGCGATCGCGCGACGGCTATCGGTCTCCGTATCCCAATCGACTTCAATTCGGCGCTCAGGATCCAGCGCAAAAACTTTCACACAGCCACGAGTGTGAACCGTGACACCTCGGCCCCGCGTCACAAAGCCGATGATTTCATCTCCCGGAAGAGGCTCACAACACCCCGCGAAACGCACCATCACATCCGCGGTCCCCGAGACGCGCACACCCGAACCCGCGGTCCGGCGCTCGCGCTGAAAGAGCTGTCTAATCCGCTTTGGAACGACCGTCACCGCAGACTCGGCCTCCTTGGCTTCGTCGACACCGCCGGTCAGATACCGACAGAGAGCACGTGCAGAGAGCTTCCCGTAGCTGATCGAAGCGAAGAGATCGTCTACAGATTTCCCACCAAACTCGGTCTCGATGTAGCGGTCCAGGCGACCGTCATCGATGACAAGGTTAAGTGTGAGGTCCGCTTTCTTCAGTTCTCGAGCGAGAATATCTCGACCAAGGTCAACAGCGCGATCTTTGCCCGCCTGGCGGATCGAATGCCGGATATGATTTCGTGCCTTGCTTGAAACTGCGAAGTCGAGCCAGTCTTTGCGTGGCTCCTGGCCCTTCCGCGTGACGATCTCGACGGTATCGCCATCACGAAGACGCTGGTGCAAGGGAACGAGCCTGCCGTTCACTTTCGCGCCCGCACATTGCGAACCCACCTCGCTATGGATCGCAAAAGCGAAGTCGACGGGAGTTGCGCCGGACATTAGGTTGATGACCTCGCCGGTCGGCGTGAAGACAAAGACTTCGTTCGGGAAGAGATCGAGCTTCACAGCGTCTAGAAATTCGTGGGGATCCGACAGCTCTTTCTGCCATTCGATGAGCTGCCTGAGCCAATCGAATTTCGAATCATCGCCCGCAGCCCCAATCCGGCCTTCTTTGTATTTCCAGTGAGCGGCAATCCCGAGTTCCGCATCTCTATGCATACCAGCGGTCCGAATCTGGACCTCCATCCGTTCACCAAATTCCCCGATCACGGTCGTATGCAACGAGCGGTATCCATTCGGCTTAGTGAGCGCGATGTAGTCCTTGAAGCGATTGGGCACTGGAGCCCACATCGAATGAATTTGCCCGAGTACCGCATAACAGTCTCCGATTTCCTGATCGACGACGATGCGGAATCCGATCGCATCGTAGATCTGCTCGATCTCTAGATCCTGACTCTTCATCTTGGCGAAAATCGAAGAGATATCCTTCAAACGACCAAGAACCTGTCCGGAGATCTCTACTTCAGCGAGCTTCGCGGAGATCTTCCCAATCACGTTCTCTATATATTCTTCGCGCTCTTCACGAGAAAGCGAGAGCTGAGCCTCCAACTCTTCCGCCGCATCGGGCTCAAGGCTTCTGAATGAAAGATCCTCAAGCTCCTGCTTCATCCAGTAGACACCTAGCCTGTGGGCCAAGGGGACATAGATATCCATCGTCTCCTGCGCGATCCGGCGACGACTCTCCTCTTTCATGTACTGGATCGTTCGCATGTTATGCAGTCGATCCGACAGCTTGATCATCAAGATTCGGATGTCCTCAGACATCGCGATCAGCATCTTGCGAAAGTTCTCCGCCTGCTGCTCCCTGGCGCTTCGGAACTCAATCCGCGCGATCTTAGTGAGCCCCTCCACCAAGAAGGCGACCCTGTTGCCAAACAAACGCTCAATCTCGCCGCGAGTCGTCAGCGTATCTTCGAGGGTGTCGTGGAGAAGTCCGGCAATGATCGTGTCTTCGTCGACGTTCAAGTCGAGAAGGATGCCTGCCACCTCGAGCGGATGTATCAGGTAGGGCTCGCCCGACAATCGCTCCTGTCCATCATGCACCTTGGCCGTGAACACATACGCACGCTGCAGCCGCTCGAGATCAACCTGGGGGTTGTAGTCGAGCATCCGGTCGGCGATGTCGTTGAAGCGAAGCATGCGGTCAAACGACCTCTTTTGGTCAGCGAGGGGTCAGAGTCGGCGAGATGACTTTCTCGAGAAGCCGGTAAAACCACTTTATTTTCAAGGGGTTCTTTAGATCGAGCCGTCACCCAACCAGCAGCATCCAAGGTACCGACGCGGGTAGACGCGAGCAAACCCGGCCCCAGAGATCCCTGAAGAGCGCACGAGGATACATCGCCAAAATCGACCCCAGAGACGGGCTAGCCCCGCCCCGCTTTCGACTCCCAAGACGCCAGCACGGGTTCTCGGCGATGTGCAGAGACCTCCGCCTCGCGACCGTCTCTCACTGCGCCTATGACCTGCAGGACCTGCTCGACCGCAACCCCCAAATCATCATTCACGACTGCGAAATCAAAATGCTTCGCGGCTTCGAGCTCTCGGTCGACGAGGGCCATACGCCGCTGAATCACATCCTCATCATCCGTTCCGCGACCTCGCAACCGGTCCTCAAGAATCGTCAGGCTCGGTGGAAGCAGAAAAATCAGGTACGCATCTTCTTGTCGATTACGCACTTGCTCTGCGCCCTGCACTTCGATTTCGAGCACGACGTCCCGGCCTTCCGAAAGGGGCTGATCGATCGCGTTCCAACTCGTCCCGTAGGCGTTTCCGCCATAGTCGGCGTGCTCAAGAAATGCATCAGCATCCACGAGCTCCCGAAAACGCTTGGTATCGACGAAGTGGTAGTGCACTCCGTCCTCTTCACCTTGGCGCGGCTTCCGAGTCGTATGAGAAACGGAAAGCTCAAGACCCTTGTCCTTGGCCAGAATCTGTCTGCATAACGTGGTCTTGCCGGTCCCAGAAGGCGCCGCGACGACGAACACATGCCCCTTTGAAATCGCAGCGCCGGTCATTCATTCGCCTCGCCATCGAAGTCCGGCGCCAGCCGCGTCGCGATCGTCTCGGGCGTAATCGCCGAAAGAATCACGTGATCACTATCGGTCACAACGATTGACCGGGTGCGCCGCCCTTCCGTGGCGTCCAGCAGCTTTCCCCGCTGCCCCGCCTCTTCGCGTAAACGGCGCATAGGAGACGAGTTCGGCGAAGCGATCGCGATTACTCGCGCGGCCGTCACGAGGTTGCCGTAGCCGATATTCACCATCGTCGGTGCGGACGCGACATGCCGGTCACGAATGCCCGGCTCCGCCACTTTACTCTTAGCAGGACCGCGAGCGCCGCCCGAAGAACTACTCAACGTTCTGAACCTGCTCTCGGACACGCTCGAGCTCGGTCTTCAGCTGGACGACATCCTGCGCGAGCGGGGCATCGTTCGCCTTTGAACCGACCGTATTCGCTTCTCGTCCAAGCTCTTGCAGCAAGAAATCAAGACGACGACCGACGGGTTCCCCGGGCCCCGCTTGGATCAAAGTTTCACGAAACTGGTCAACGTGGCTTCTAAGCCGCACGAGTTCCTCCGTGATATCCAAGCGATCAGCAGCGATCACGATCTCTTGGTGCAGGCGAGCCTCGTCGGTCAAGCCGACCTCGCGCTGGATCTGCTCTGCGCGCTTATGGAGACGCTGCTTTGCCACCTCAACGACTTCACCTGAACGCGCTTCGAACTGGTTTGCGAGGTTCTCGATCGTCGTAAGTCGTCCTTCGAATTCCGTCGCGAGAGACTCCCCCTCCGTCGCCCGCATAGCAATCATCCCGGCGATCGCCTCGTTGATCGATTCTTCCGTGGGCCCCCAAAGCGTTTCCGCATCAAGTTCCGTCTCGACCAGTCGCGTCACCCCCGGCATGCCCAACAACGCTGCCACGTCGAGCCCGGTCCTAAGGTCGTGGCGCGCCTCTAAGCGCGCTGCCGCGTCGACGTATTGCGCGGCAATGCCCTCGTCGATTTCGAGCTGCGCCTCGGAACTCCCCATCACGAGATTGACGGTCACGTCCACCTTGCCCCTAGAGAGCATCCCCTGAACCCGTTTTTTGAGCCGTGCTTCCTGATCCGCCAAGGCGCGAGGCATTCGGATGCGCAGATCGAGGTGGCGATGGTTTACGCTGCGCGCCTCCACCTCGAGCCCGACCCCCGCGACCTCACGCGTGGCTCGCCCGAATCCCGTCATGCTGTGAATCACGATTCCCCCAATGGGGCTGCGTTAGAAACGCCCGCCCGTCGCACATTTGGCCAGCGGGCTCGCAGCTCTTCCGAGCTCACCGCCGCCGTACCGACCTTCTCAACCGCCACGGATGCCGCGGCGTTCGCGACGATACAGGCCTCTGCGAGGGATGCACCAGCAACCCAAGCCAGAGAGAGCCCGGCAACCGCAGTATCGCCCGCGCCCTGCACGTCATAGACCGCGAGAGGAAGGGTCGGGACGTCGAAAACACCACCCTGGTGGTCCAGCGCAGTCATTCCGGCGCTCCCCCTCGTCACGACGATTATTCCTCCCCCTAGCTGCTCGCGAAGTTTCTCGAGTACCCGTGCACGCGCGCTCAGAGAGACATCGATATCGGCCTCCTCCTCAGATGCACCCGCAAATGCGAGCGCTTCTGCGAGATTCGGCTTCACGAGCTGGGCGCCCCGGAAACGATGAAGTTCGCTCTTGGGATCCGCGATCACGGGAACCTGGCGGGCCTTGGCTGCTGTAATCACACTATGCGCCAAGCCACCGGCAAAGAGCCCCTTGTCATAGTCCTCGAGCACAACAAGGTCGCAGTCTGCGAGCCGCTCCTCAATCACAACGTCAAGGGCCGTACGCTCTGGCTCCGTCAAGTCTGCTGTTGATTCACGATCCAGTCGCGCCATCTGCTGCGTGCCCGACACGATACGCATCTTGTGCGTTGTGGGGCGCGAGTCGCTTCGAATGATGCCCCTCGAGTCGAGATCGGCCTCTACCAGCGCCCCAAGCAGTGACTCGCCTTCAGCATCGTTCCCAATCACGCCAACGAGATCACATCGTGCACCGAGCGACTGGATATTGCGGGCAACATTCCCAGCGCCGCCCAGGGCCTGCCTAACACCGTCTACGCGAATAACCGGGACCGGCGCTTCGGGACTCACGCGGGCAACTTCGCCTACGCGGTACTCATCAAGCATAACGTCGCCTATCACAAGCACGCGGAGGTCGCGCCAGCGATGAATCAAAGCCTCGATCTCCATCATGCCTGCGTTCTTCAAAATTCCCTCGGTCAAAATACAGTCACTGTTTTCGCGGGCGATTCGGCCGAACGCTAACCGTGCGGCTCCCCGGTCTGCTCGGCAAGGACTTCGGCGAGCGTAGGCAACTCCGGTCGACCCCTAAGATGCCACAAGACCAGGCCTGCTCGCTCTTTAAGGCGAGATCTCGCTCCCCGGTCAAAGATTCCCGCCAGTGCGAGCAGAGGCAGAGCTACCAGCTGCCTTAGTGCGCGCCAGCCGCGCGCGATCGCGGCCGCCGCCTCGCCGTGATGAAGTCTCAGAAATCGGTCGAGGGAACGGTGATATTCAATTCGTGTCGCGAGGGGAGCGCGGCGCTTACTGCTGGCACCGAGTCGATGACTCGCGAGCAGTTCCGACGCGTAGACGACGCGATGGCCGGCAGCTCGAACACGTGTGCAGAAATCCGTTTCTTCCAGGAAGAAAAAATAGCCCTCGTCCAGGCCGCCGATAGCGTCGACAAGCGTCGCACGCAGGAAGAAAACGGCCCCACGCACCGCCTCCACATCAAGATCCTCTTCGACCTTGTCCGTGTCCGCCTCCGCGGTATTCCAATTGCGAACCAGAGCCGAACCCTTCGGTCGGCTCTGGGCCCAGCGAAGCACTCGCTCCGAGAAAAACTCGCTCGCCAGGGACGGTGGAAGATGAACGGATCGCTGGGACCGACCGTCGGAATGAACCAGCCTGGGGCCTAGCACTGCGATTTCGGCGTCTTGCTCGAAGCGTTCCAGCGCCCCTTCGAGCAGGGCGGGGTTTACTTCCACATCGCTATTTAACAGAAGTACCGTGCGCCCCCGCGCCAGCCGAAGCCCGCGGTTCATCGCAGACGCGAAGCCTCGATTGCGGACGCTCGCCACGATGCGGGGATTATGTTTCGATCGTGCCACACGGGCGGCGCTGCAGTCTCGCGACCCGTTGTCGACGACGATCACTTCGACCGCACGCGTAGGCATTTCGCAAACCGACTGATCGACCGAATCAAGGCAGGCGAGCAGCAGGTCGGGTGTCTCGTAGCTAGCAATCACAATGCTCAAATCCATCATGAGATCATCGACCCCGCGCCCGGGCCGCTCAGGGCAGTCGTCGTCGCATCCCAAGCGGTGTCGACATCGATCGATCGCAAACAGCGATGGTCTATGGGGCAGTCGCGAAGGTAGCAAGGACGACACTCATGCTGACTTTCAAGCACGGTCACTCGGGAAAGATTTTCAGCGGTCTTCTCGACAGAAGTAGGGCCGAAGAAAATCACGCTCGGAACCCCGAATGCGATGGCAATATGGCGCGCGCCGGCATCGTTCGCGACTAATGCACGCGCACCAGAGAGAAGCGCTTTGAGGGCACCGATTCCCAGCACTCCGTCCAGTACTTTCGCATCCCCTTTCATTGCCTCCCGCACTGCGGCGATTCGTTCACTCTCGCCGGGCGCAGCCAATAGAATGACTGGGATACCATCCGACACCAAACGGTCTGACAGTTCCGCATAACACTCAACGGGCCAGCACTTCGCTTCTCCAAAACTTGCGCCGGGCGCGATCACGATAGGTGCATTAGTCGACCAGTCGAGATCGCCACAATCGCTATCGGCTAATACCTGATTTAGGTCTGCTCGTTCCCCATCGGTCACGACCAAGCGAGTCGTCGTATCTTCGGAGACCGCACCAAGCGAGGCCATCAGCGCCAATACGAATCGTTCTTTCGCGATGAGTCTTCGTTTCCCCCATCCAGGCTTGGCCGGGGTAACCCGGTTGAGCAAAATCCTACGAAGAGGGTCTCGCGCGAACCCCGTCACAGAACCTACGCGGCCAAGGCGCATTAGAAGCGCTGATGAAACCGACTCTGGAATGACCAGGCCCAGATCGAATCGCCCGGCATCGATTCGCCGGATATCCGAAAAGGCTCCGCCCACGTTGCGACCTCGGCCCTGAAATTCGACGGGCCAAACTTCGTCGACGACGTCGAGTCCGTCGAGGATTGGAGCCAGCGGGGCGGGAAGATGCGCAACAATATGAGCGGAAGGCGCGGCGGCTCGCAGGGCCAAGAGCCCCGGAATCGACATCACTACGTCGCCCAGCCAATTCGGAAGACGAATCAGAATCCGCTTCGCCTCACAGGCCGCTTGCACACGACTCATCCAGACGGCTCAAGTTGACCGAACTTACCGGTTGCCTCAAGGATTGTCTGACGTCCTTTCGCTCGACCTTGCTTAGTTGGTGAAAGCGGCGTCCCATGACCGTCTAGCATCGAATTCACCGTCTTCGTGATTACCGCAGGTGCAATCACCCGCATGCAGGCCGGGTCCTCGCAACCGCGACGGCAGGGACTGCAAGCAAGTGGGACCCGAATTCGCTCGGAGGGACTTCCCGCCCATGGCAAATTTTGTATCGGATGCGTCGGTCCCATCAGTTGAAGAACCGGGACACCTGCGAGAGAGGCCGCGTGGAGTGGGCCTGAGTCCGCTGCCACGAAAAGCGAAGCCCGAGCCTGCAGCGCAAGGAGGTCATCAAAGGATCGCGTCTCAGGTGCCAGAACAAGAGCGCCCTCGGCGCGCCGTACTATGTCCTCGGTCAGACTTCGCTCGTAGCGATTAGGTCCGCACGCGATCCAAACCGCCCTTCCCTCAGCAGCCAGCTCCCGCGCGACTCGGGCCCAGCCCTCCGGCGAATAGCGCTTGTGTTGTGCGCCCGCGCTGCTGCCCGGATGAATCAAGACATAGTCACAAACGCTCTCGCGACCCGTTGCGCGCAGACGTGCATTCAGTCGCGCCGTGGCAAGCGAAGACGGCGCAAGCAAAGGTCGGTCAGGTAATTTAGTGCCCGGAGCGATCGTTTCTATAAGCGCGGCATTGCGATCGAAACGGGATGATTCAGGATCGACCACCGGAGCTTGGTGCGTCGTGAAGACCGAAGAAAATTCGCGGCTCATCGGCGCCGGGTAGCCGAAACGGATTGGCGCGCCGGAGAGGAGCGCCAGCATTCCTGTTTTCAGGAGTCCGTGGAAATCGATGCTGATCTGAAAACGACGTTCCCGCAGCGTTTCGAGAAACTCGCGCCCGTGACGACCAAATCCAATCGCATCGCCCTCCCTCATCGCCTCGACCAGACGCCCTCGTGGAAAGACGAGCACTTCGTCGACTAAACCCGAGCAGGACACGACGTCCGCGGCTGACGGTTCGACGAGCCAGGTCAAATGGGCGCCGGGATATACCCCACGCAGCGCAGCGACGGCCGGGAGCGTGCGCACCACATCTCCCATCGCGCCCAGGCGAAGAATCAGTACGCGGTCGGCGGCGGTCGGATTTTGCATCATCGTGATCGCCGAATCGCCCCTTCGAATCGAGTCGATGCCCCTCCGGCGAGTTCCAGTTGGGCAACAAGTGAAGCGCTATGTCTTCGCACCCGATACGATACGGAGCATGCGATTCGCGCGCACCCTCTCGCTCTACGTCATGCGCGAAACCGTGCTCTACTGCACGCTGGCCTTTCTCGTACTCAGTATGGTGCTGCTCACGCAAAACCTCCTGCGCCGCCTCGACGAGCTGTTCCTGATCGGCATGACCCTGGATGACGTCGGGGTGGTCCTTCGATGCCTTATGCCGATCGCGCTCTCTTATGCGATTCCTCTGGCTTTCCTGATTGGCATGCTGCTGGCGATCCGCCGATTGAGCGCCGACGGCGAACTGCTCGCCCTGCGCGCCGCAGGCCTCGGCCCGAATCACTTTATCGTACCGATCTTGCTCCTGGGCCTTTTGGCCGCCGGGCTCTCGGGCTGGTTGATGAATGACGTCGAGCCCCCCGCGCGCCGGGAACTCGTCAAGCTCTTTAAACAGGTGGCCGCCCGGGGCGCTATTGTCGAACCGGGTAAATTTAGACATGTCGGAGCGAATCTCGTCTTCGTAGAAGACCGCGAGCGTGACGGCACACTCTCGGGGGTCATGATCTACGACCAGAGTGCCGCCGAGCGACGCTTCCGGGTATTCGCCTCTCGTGGCAGACTTAATTTCGACGAAAACGCGAAAAAGATTCGGCTTGATCTCTTCGACGGGGACATACATTTCGATCCGCGAGGCAATGCCTCGACTCAATACGAGCGAATGCGCTTCGACACTTTTTCCTACAACCTGGACGTGGGCCATCTCCTCGGCATGGACTTTTGGCCGGTCCGCCCGAAACAGATGACGATCCCAGAACTTCATGCCGTAATCGCGCGAGCCGCGAGCGGGGATCCCTTGATTGAACTCGACCAAAAAGAGCCCCTCGCCTACGAGCTCGAAATACACCGGCGGCGGGCACTTCCCTTCGCCCCGGTGCTCTTCGCCGCGATTGGCGTGCCCATCGCTCTGGCAAGCGAACATAGAGGGCGGAACTCCGGCCTCTTACTCGTACTTCTCGCAGCCTTCGCCTACTACGCTCTCGGTGCCATCGGCGTAGGGATAGCCGAGTCAGGTCGCCTTGCTCCCGCCTTGGCCCACTGGCTTCCTAACATCATATTTGCTTGTCTCGCTATCGCACTCATCCGACGCGCGCGCGGAACGATTCCGTCATGAATTCCGATGTAGACCTAAAACTCGCTTCTCCTCGCGAAAACATTTCTTTCATCGCAGCCAAGCGCGACTTTCGGCTAATGATCTCCCCTGAGTTCGCGCACTGGCCCGCGCTCAAGA
>DGPZ01000084.1:52863-54517 GCA_002390675.1 Deltaproteobacteria bacterium UBA4427 | reverse complement strand
GGGGGCCGCCACTGCTTCGTCGTCGGACGAAGGTTGAATCGTTTTTGGTGGCGTTTCTGCCACCTCGGTAGAGCAAGTGTTGTGCCGATCCGAATCGGCATAAATTTCTTCTGCAGCACGGCTCTAGACGCGCACAGTCTCGACCTCGCACTACAGCCTATGAGGGGGTGCCTGGAATCGCGCCATCTGCTGCGCGGCGGCAAGGCAGGCGGGCCACTCTCTACGCAGCGCAACAATCCGCACAGTCGGGTCGCCAGGGGAGTAGGAAAAACAAGGTCCGTTTTCGGCACCGCCGGTAGGGAGTATTCTGACAACTACGCTTCTGATGAGGAATATTTGCCCGTTCCGGGAAGACGAAGACGCGGAATCAGCGACGAATCCTATGGTGGAGGCGGACTCCGCGTGGGGCTATTCGCACCTCGTGCTAGGCGCGCTCGGACTCTTCGTCTACGTAGGCGCCGAAGTCTCGATCGGTAGCTTCCTGGTGAACTTCTTCTCTCACCAAGACATTGCTGGCCTCGGGGAAGCACAGGCCGCCAAATACGTCTCCTTCTACTCGGGCGGTGCGATGGTGGGTCGATTCATGTCGGATCTAGGTCGGGCTCCCTACCCAGGAAATGCCCGACCGAGAACGATATGAATTGCCCCGCAGCCGCGTCCTCATGACGAGCCAATCACTTCCGACTGAGAACCATCACATGAACTCCCGGCCCTCGCCGCTCCAACTCGCCCATCCCACCCAGCAACTCGCCATCGTGGCGCACGATGGCCGCAAGCCGGATCTGCGTCTCTGGGTCGATCGACACGGCCAGCGACTCGCAAACGTGGCCATCGTCGCGACCAGCACGACGGCGACGGTCGTCCGGGCGGCCCTTTCGGAGCAAGGGGCAGCAGCGGACAGAATCGAGGCCGTGCAGTCAGGCCCTTTCGGGGGGGATCAGCAGATTGGCGCGCGCATCGCGGACGGCCACATCACCGCGCTGATCTTTCTCGTCGATCCGCTCGTCGCGCGCCCTCATGAGGCCGACGTTCAGGCCCTCCTACGAATCGCCCAGCTGGCCGAAATTCCGACCGCGACCAACATTGCGACCGCCGAGCTGATTGCCCAGTCACTCGCTTGGGAGCCGCAGGAGCATCAGGCCGAGCCGTCATGCAGCGCGGATTCCAACCCTGCCTTCCAGCCGCAGCTGCGCCGCGTTGAGCGGGGTGAGCGACGGCAAAGAAGTCGGGCACACGCGTAGACCGCCCTTCGAGTGTCGAAATGGCGTTGAGTCGGCTGCGCCGTGATGCTCAGCAGCCCTCAACCTGCCTTCGGAGAGCGAGCCCAAGGAAGCGGAATCGCTTATCCGCCATCGAGTGCGGGAAGTCGTGGGCTAAGCCGATCAGTCCGAGGGCGCCACGAGGATCTTCGCCGCGTCGCCCGCCATGTCGTCGGTGAGCCGAGCGTGGCCCTTCACGTCGCGGGAACCGGCAGCCGTTATCGGGTGAACGCACATCTGTTCGACGTTTCGCCGACGAACGAGCCCACGCTCCTGGCCGTCGGGACCGCCACGACCGATCTGTCTCCGACCACGTTGACGATCCCGCTGAGCGTCACCGGGCGCCGCATTCCGGCCGGCCATCGACTCCGACTCGAGATCACGAACCGAGACGA
>DGPZ01000084.1:12896-52773 GCA_002390675.1 Deltaproteobacteria bacterium UBA4427 | reverse complement strand
CGTCGAGATCCCGCTCGTCGGGAGCGCTGTGCTTCCAATCGCACCGCCGGTTCCCTCGTTTTCGATGTGGGGAATGGTCTTTCTTGGTCTCGGCATGACGGGAGTTGCGGTCCGACACGCTCGCTAGGTCTCCTACACACGCACCGGGTGAGCCTTCGATTCAGTCTCGCAGTGACCTAACACCAAAATGCACACTGATCCATTCGATCGCCGCGAGCGGGGCGCGATTCCCTGATTTGCAGGGAAGGTGGAGGGAGTAGGAAAAACAAGGCCCCTTTTCAGCACCGCCGGTAGGGAGTATTCCGACAACTACGCTTCTAATGAGGCATATTTGCACCGTTCCGGATGGGATCGGCGGAACCGGACAAAGCGGAATGGTCCCAGTCCGGATTGCAGTCGGTCTGAGCAAAAAAGCATTCAAACGAGCGGGGGGCACGCTTTACCGCGAGCGAAAAGTCCTTAACAAAAAAACAACTCGCCCCCTCGTTGGAAAACCGACGGGGGGCGAGATGATTCCTGCCTTGGTTTCAGAGACGAATGCCCTGAATATTCGTATGGCGACCCATCAGGCCGTTTTCGAGGGCGTTTCCGAAGTGGCCGCAGACCAGATTACGACGCCAAAGGCGATTTTGTTGACGAAGTCTGCGAGGTTGTAGATGAGGTTCAGCGTCGCAGAATCTCCACTCCCAGCGTATCCGTAGATGTAGCCGAGCGGATAAATGGCCCACCCGACCGTAACAATCAAGCGAAGGGCGTTGAACGCTTTCTTGGATGCTTCCGTCCCCTCACTGGCGCTGATTTTACTCGCCTCGCCGATAAAGATTTCGTACACGATGTATAGCCAAGCGAGGAGCCCCACGATAAAGCAGGGCCATAGAGCGCTCGAGCCCGCTCCGGCGACCTCGCCAATATATCCCGCGACTAACATGACGACGGATGAAATCAACAGCCGCCAGAATAGAGCAACCGCCACAGCGGTCACGGCCGCCAGAATCAGGTAGAACTCGGTAATCTGGAGGGGCACGGTCAAAAGCCAGTCCACGTAACGAAAAACAGTCGGGCTTTCGCCGGTTTCAACCCACACTCCCCGCATATAGAAGTAATGCATTGCGGCGATACCGGTGACCAGAGCCGCAACGGAGAGTGAAGTCTTCCACTTGCCGACGGCACGATCGCGCTCCATGAAGAAAAAGAACGTGGCGGCGACCATGGCGGCCGAAATAATCCAGAAGCTGACACCCACGAAATCACCGGGATCGAGCATGAGACTCTTGTCCATTGAAAATCTCCGATTACGGTTAGGACTAGGAGGAACCGCTCCTACTAGAGCGGTCGCGGTCTGACCCTAACCGGGGTCAGGCTTTTGACAACAGCGCACTGGGCATCAATTTTCCTGAACGCAGCTCTCTCCTTACAAGGGCACCGTCGCCGAGAATCTCTACCCAGAACCCGGTTCTGGGTACATCTGGGACTCGATACCGATCGGATCGCGAACACAGGTCCTGCCAATCCGGTGGGAACCGGTGGGTCTATCATTTCCCCTGGCTCCATGTATCGGCTCTACATCGAGGGCGGGGCCTTCCCATGTTCCGCCAGATGCCGGAACACATCGCCGAGATCTGCCCTTATCTACCCGAAGATCGCCTTCTTGCGGTATTTCGGGATGAAAACACGGTGATCCTGACACTCCCAACGACTATGACTTAGACCTCTTACTTTGCTCAAAGAAACTCCCTTTCGTGATGCTTTGGCGGCTCACAGAGGGGAGTTTCCTTCATCTGCTGGGGCACAAACTGTAAAACTTGGGCCGCCGCCCCAGCAGAGCCGGGGGGGCTCCCGATTGGCCTAGCAAACGATCAGATCGAATAGGTCGGCGGATGTGCTCCAGTCACTCGGACCGTCTCGCCGACTAGCGATCGCCCAACCAAGTCGGGCAGCATTTCAGAGTTCGCGGCAGCAACGACACGACGACCGTCGGTCAGCGTTGCGATCACAGGTGCCGCCGTCGGCGTTCCGTCGCGTCCATAAACAACTGTGCCACCATCGACCTTCGCTTCGCCGCTTGCTTCTAGCGTGACTTCGATCGCGGAAGCGGCAATCGCTTCCTGCTCCTTAGACGTATCAGCGAGAACGAAGGGCTGGCTCGGCGGTTCGTTGCCGAAGATTCCAATCGAGTGTTTGGAGAGCACCCCGCCATTGCCTGTCGCATAGCCAAGTCGGCCGCTCTCGCGAAGCCTGAGTGCTACAGCAGCAATGCCGTGGGCATTATAGTTGTTGCCTGGGCCGCCGAAGAAGGACATGAATCCCGTCTGCGTTAGGCCGCGCGAATCATCGAGGGCGAGCCCAATCGCGGCGGCACTGATCTCCACGGCGACGGGGAAGCAGGAATAGAGGTCAATGAAGTCGATATCATCGAGACCCACGCCGGCCGCCTTGAAAGTGGCCGCGGCGGCGGCACGAAGTGCCGGCGTATCACCGAGATCCGTTCGCTCCGACGGAACAAGATCGCCGTTATTCGCGCCGGACCAAGGGAAAATACACTGATCCGCGAGCCCCGCGGCCTGCGCAATCTCGAGGGTCGTCAGGATCAAAGCGGTTCCCTGATCAACATTCGGAAAACTATTCATGCATCGCGTATAGGGCTCGGCTGTTATGCGGTTGACGGCAGTCACCTCTGCGATTTCTGCAGCACTCTGGACCTTCGAGAACCAGGCGAAAGGATTCTTCACCGCAACTTCAGTACCGCGGCTATAGAACGCAGCAATTCGGTTGCGTGACTCCTCGATCGAATGCCCAAGCTTCGTGGACAGCGCGCTCTCGAAGACGGGATACACATCGGCAGGTCGAATCAGGTTCGCTTCGAGCTCCGCCGTGCTGTACATCCCGCGAATCGAGTTTCCGACCACAACGTCTTGCGGACCGGCCTCTTCGGATCGGTCCTGGGTCGCAGCTTGCAAAAAGTCGCGGTCCGGTTCGCGCAGGCGCATGGAACGAGTCGCTTCGGCACCGACGAGGATGGTAGTCTCGAGTTCGCCGGCGGCGATCTGCTCGCAAGCACGATTGACGAGCCACTGCGGAGAGTTACCGCCGGGGGTCGTCGCTTCCCGCGCGATGTCGCCGAGGCCTAGAGCGTCGACGATTTCTGTCGCGGGGGTCAGGCTGACCGGCGAAAAGGAAACAGCGACGAGGCTTAATCGCTGAATTTTTTCACGAAGGCCCGGCGCGTCATCGAATGCGGCTTCAGCGGCGCGCGCCGCGAGTGCGACGGCGGTCGTGACGGCTTCGCGCTCAATCGACTGACCGATGCCAACGAGAACGGGGGTGCGGGAAGGGTCAAGGGCCATGAAGCGTCTCCGATGAGTTTTATAGGCTTCGAATCTTAGCCGTTCGTAACCTTCCGCGTGACCCCGAGAAACGATCCCCGGGCCAATTGGTCAGACTTCTCGGCGCTTCCATTTTCCGCCACGGAAGCGCGCGACGAACATCATCGACTTTGATAGGTAGTCGACGACAAGGACCGCCCAGACAGCCTGGACCCCAGCATCGAAGAAGTACACGAGGCCGCTCGCCATCCCGAGACGCACGACAACGAGTCCCGTAAAGACAGTGATCATTGGGAAGAGCGTGTCCCCCGCCCCGCGCAGCGCGCCACCGAGCGCAAATTCCACGGCCATGAAGGGATGGGCCGCACCCAGGATTGCGAGGGCCATGACGCAGAGATCGATTGCTTCGGGTTCGTCGAAGAACATTCCGGCGATCGGGCGAGCTCCAAATACGAGTACGGCGCCGAGAGCGGTCATGGTCAGGATGGCGATCTTATTTGAACGCCAACCTTCTTGTTCCGCTCGATCCGGCCTCTTCGCGCCCAGGTTCTGGCCGACGAGCGTCGACGCGGCCATCGAAAAAGCGACTCCGGGAATGAAGGAAAATCCCAGAAGCATCGAGCCTACGTTGTAGGCGGCGATCACGTTCGTACCGAAAGGCGACATGATCCTTTGAAAAAGCATGAGACCCAGCTGGAAAAGACCGCTTTCTGTGCCCGAAGGAATCCCGATTCGCAACAAGCGTTTCTGCAGATCGAGATCGGGTCGCCAGGACCCCGAACCCGGTTGGAGGACCAAGTTTTTTGATCGCCATAGGATCAAAAAGTGCGCGGCCATCACAACTAACGCGATATTCGAAGCAAGCGCGGCACCTTTAACACCCATAGCGGGTGCGCCAAGATTTCCGTGAATCAACACCCAGTTAAAGAACATATTCACGACCGCGGCAACAACGCCGGCATGAAGCGGCGTCCGCACATCCCCTGCGGCGCGGAGTGCGGTCCCGAAGATCATGGCCACTGAGAGCGGAAGCGTCCCCCAAAGCCGCCACCAAAGATATTCTGAGCCGAGATCCACCACGTCTGATTCAACGCCATAGAATCCGATCGCGACGCGCGTAAACGGAAATAACATCACGCATCCGAGCACAGCGAGTACGGCGCCCAACAGATGAGCCTGACGAAAAGAAGCATCCGCCAAGGAACGATCCCCAGCACCCACCGCCCTTGCGAGAATCGCCGCAAGGCCGCCCGGGGCGATTGCGCCTAACGACTCAATGAACCAGTAGAACTGGCCGCCAACACCGACCGCCGCCAAAGCGCTCGGCCCCAGATCGCGCACCATCACGAAATCCGTAAAGCGAACAACAGTACCGGCCCCCATCGCCGCCATCGTCGGCCACGCGAGCTGCCAGACCCCCTGTTCAGTGATGCCTAGTTTCGGCTGCGTCCCCACGCTTCCATGCGACGTGCCGCCTTCGCCATCCCGATCGGAATTCTGTTCTTCGGATGACTCGAACAACATGGGGCCTCGACCAACGGCGGCACGTTTCGGGCGCATAAACGCAGGCCCGACACCGACGGCGCGCCAGCGTAGCAATGACTACGCTCGCGCGGACCTTTTCCCAAACTCGATCCGAACCCTCAGGAGCTTTGATGTCCGCTTGCCGCGTCGCCGTATTTAACGAAGACGGAACTTACGAGATCCGTGACTTCGCTCTGCCCACCCCGGCTCCGGTGGCGGCGTACTTAAATGTCAAAGCCGCCGACTATTCCTACACCCTCGGCGACGACCACCGTCGTGGCTCAGGGCCCCGGCCATATCGGCCTCCCCTGCCCCGTCATGGCGAAAATCCGCGGTGCCGCACAAGTCATTGGGACCGGCACCGCTCAGGACCAGAGCCGCTTTGAAACAGCAAAGGCCGTAGGCCCCGATGCTTGCATCGATGCCTTGAAACTTGCTAGGCGGCCTCAAGAAGGAAGCGCAGTCGAAATCATCAGTGATCGCCTATTTTTCCGTCCTCTTACGATTTATGGTGATTCGGGCTCCTCGAGCGCATCCTGCGCAGATACCTGCCAGCTCCGGAAGAAGTGGCGCATTCCGGCCCGTGAGCTTATTGGCACAACCTTCACCCTAGATGAGCTGGACCTGGCAATGGCGCTCCTCAATCGCGAAATCCCTGGCGAATATGTACTCAGAGTGGTGTTGACCCATCCTTCAAGGGGCCCTCAGAGAGGATCTAGGAAATGCCCTGAGCGGCCCCCTCGGCTCGGAGCCCGCCACGAGCCGGTTCTCACTCAATTCCCCCGCACGAACGGCCGATTTGGTCCTCACGAGCGTGTTTTCTAGCGAGCATCGGGCTCTCCGCTATCCTCGTCGGCCATTCGGCCCGAGCTTCGGACCCGATCCCCGCTTCTCGCGCCGCGCACATATCGCTGGCGCTTCATTCAAGAGATGGATTCACCACCATGGCATCCCAAATCGATACCGCGCAGTTCAAGAACGGGCTCAAAATCGAGCTGGACGGCAACCCCTTCACGATCACCTACTTCCAGCACGTGAAGCCGGGCAAGGGCGGCGCCTTCGTACGCACCAAGGTCAAGAACCTGCTGAACGGCCGAACCGTCGAGCGCACATTTCGCTCCGGCGAGAAGGTGGACGCGGCGGACATCGAAGAGAATCAAATGCAGTACCTCTACAATGACGGCGAGAACATGATCTTCATGGATCAGAGCACGTTCGAACAGATTCCGATCCTCCCCGAAGTGATCGGCGATCAGGAACAGTTCATGATGGAAGAGATGGTCGTAGGCGTGCTCTTCTGGCGCGGCAACCCGGTCAACGTTGCGCTTCCTAACTACATCGAATCCAAGGTCGTCCAGTCGGATCCCGGCCTGAAGGGTGACACCAGCTCCGGCGCCAACAAGCCCGCGACCCTCGAATGTGGCGCGACGGTTCATGTACCGCTCTTCATCAAAGAAGGCGACATCCTGAGGATCGACACCCGGACCGGTGAATACTCGGAGCGCGTGAGCGGTTAGTCCGCTCGCCTAACTCCTCCTCTAATGAAGGCCCCGTGACTCGCCCATGACGTCGATCGTTTCAACGAATCACTCGACACATCGTGGCGGCCGCGGTGACGTGCCTAGGCGGGCCATCTGCCTTTCAGGAGGCGGTGCGCGCGGCGCGTACGAAGCGGGTGTTCTCCGCTTTATCCTCGACGACTTACCAAAGCGCACGGGCATCATGCCCGACTTCGAAATCGTTTGCGGCACTTCGGTTGGCGCGATTCACGCCTGCTTCCTGGCGGCCACTGCCGATGAAACCGAAGGTCGCGGCGACCGCCTCGTCGACATCTGGCATCGCATGAAGGTCAATGAGATCTTCAACTTCACCACCAGAGATTTCCTCCGCTTGCCCAGGCGCATGCTCGGCGTGAAGCGTGTCGCCCAACAGCTTCGAGATGGCCAGCGCCCTGATCGTCTCTATGGGCTCCTGGACACAGAGCCTCTCGAACGCTTGGTGCTCCAATCGATTCCGTGGCGCGGCATCCGTCGCAACGTCCGCTCCGGCCGCATCGACACCGTCTGCGTCGCCGCCACTCAGATCGCAACCGGCCGCGCAGTCGTATTCTGCGACTCCGACCGCCCAGAGCTTCCGCCCTGGGCCAACGAAAGCAATATTCGGATGCAGCGCATCCGGCTTTCGCCGCTCCACGCGCTCGCCTCCGCAGCGATTCCCCTGCTCTTTCCGTCTGTTCGCGTCGGCGCGCGGTACTACGCGGACGGTGGCCTGCGCCTGAATACGCCGCTCGCGCCTGCTGTTCGGCTTGGGGCGGACCGCATCATGGTGATCGGCCTAACACATCCCCAGGGCCCTTCGGTCAATGAAGCGACGGCCCAAGAGCGTGCCTCCGCGTTTGGCAATCCGATGTACCTCTTCGGCAAGGTGCTGAACGCACTCATGCTTTCGCCGATCGAGACGGACGTCGCCCGCCTGCACTTTGTGAACAATATTCTCGATGCCGGCACCGAAGCCTTCGGACCGGAATTCGTAGACAAGCTCAACGAACATCTCGGCATGCAAAACGACGGTGATCACGCCCTCAAGCGAATCGATGATCTCGTCGTTCGACCTTCGGAAGATCTCGGGCGCCTAGCCGCGGACGTTGTTCGCGATGATCCGGAACTCGACTTCGGCCCCTTCCTCAGCCTGCTCCGGAAATCTTCGGGAGGTGGTTCCTCCGCGAAAGAGGCTGACCTGCTTTCGTATCTCCTCTTCGACGCGAGCTACGCGCGAAGATGTGTCGAGGTCGGGTATCGCGATGCTCAGGCACGCGAAGAAGAAATCGCGGCGTTCTTTTCGGACGATTAGAGTCGACTACGTGGCTCTCCCTGAATCTCGGCGAGTTTCGAGAGGCGCTCATGCGGAATTCAGCGAGAGTGCGGGATTGCTCTAGTTCTCGAAATCCCCGGATGCCCCATGCCGCCCACCAGACGACCGGGTACGTTCCCTTCGTATGAGGGGGGACCAGCTCGCACGACAGTGGCAGTTGATGCAGCGACTCGCGCGTAGCCGCGCAGGCGCTGGATTGGACGAGCTTGCTGAGGAACTGGGCTGTGTCCGGCGAACCGTTTACCGCGACCTAGATGCGCTGATGTATGCGGGCTTTCCCGTCACGAGCGAGAAGCGGGACGGAAAAGCTTATTACCGCTTCCTCGACAACTTCGAGATGGGCCAAGTGCCCTTTACGCCTGACGAACTCTTGGCCCTCGCCTTCAGCGAGGATCTGCTTAAGACCCTCGAAGGCACCGTCTTTCACGACTCAATCCAAGCGGCGCTAACTAAGGTTCGCGCAGGCCTAGGCCCGGAACTCACTGGCTACCTCGAACGTCTCGGGGACGGCTTCCGCGTACTCCCCGGACCGCACAAACGTTATGCGGCGTTTCACGAAACCATTCGCATGCTAAACGAAGGCGTTCTCGAAAGTCAGATCCTCGACATGGTCTACCGAACCGGCCGAACCGGCGAAGAGTCATCTCGCCTAATAGATCCGTACAAGGTCTGGTATCACGGGGGGGCGCTTTACGTTATCGGGCACGATCACAAGTCCGGAGAAATCCGTACCTTCTCCGTCGATCGCATTCAAAAAATTGCGCCCACCGACGACCGTTTTGAAATCCCGCCCGACTTCGACTTCGACACGTATACCGCTTCCAGCTTCGGCGTAGTCGCAGATCCCGCGGTAACGGTCCGTATTCGCTTCACGGCAGAATGGGCGTCGTATGTGAGCGAGCGAGAATGGCACGCGAGCCAAAAAGCGGAACGACTGCCCGATGACCAGCTGCTCTTGACCATGAACGTTGGAGGCAGCCAAGAATTAGCGAATTGGGTGCTCTCCTTCGGCGGAGGGGCGACCGTTCTCGAACCCGCTGCGCTTCGTGATGAGGTTCGAATCTCCCTCGAGGCGGCTCTGGCGAATTATCAAGACGCTTAGGCCTAAGACCTACCCCAGCAGGTCTCCACAAGCTCGCAGGCAAACTGTTGACCGCTGAGTCTCAGGTTCTCTGCTTAGGCCGATCAGACGGTCGGATCAGGTATTTCCTAAGAACCGCGACCAGCGAAGGCGCAAGTGTGACATCCGCAAGGAAAGCAACCACGATCGCGGCTGAAGTCGTCACGCCAAAGCTGTAGAGATGCAGCATATAGGCCTGGGTGTACACCAGAAAACCGCACGCCAGGACGCAGGAAGTGAACAGCAAAGCTTGGCCGGTACTTATCAGCGTGTGGTCAACAGCAGCTGAGATGTCACCCGTAGCCTCGAACTCGCGACGGAAATTGTGCATGAAGTGTATTGTGTCGTCGACGGCAAGACCGATCACGATCGACGCAACCATGAGGCTGATCATGTCGAGGGGCAGGCCTAGCCAACCCATCAACCCTAGCGTGAAGATCACCGGCGCCAGATTGGGAATCATCGCCACGAGACCCATTCGCACCTGGCCGATCAAGAGGACCATTAAAATCGTGATCACGACCAGGGCCGTCGAGTAGCTGCGGAGCATGGTGGTGAGCGCAGCAGTGATCGTATTGCCGATGAGGCGGTACATACCGGTGATTTCAAAGTCGAGTTGTGGGCCAAGAATTCGTTTAATCTCGGGAAGAATGGTCTCCATGTAGGGCGTGAAAAATGCGGCGTCGTCAAAGAGCAGCCGAACGGTTAGCCTCGCTGTCGAGAAATCGGATGTCACGAGATCTTCGACGTCATCGCTCCCTGAGTTCTCGAAAAGCAGCAATTCCTGCGAAATCAGCGCCCGTTCATCCGGAATAACATAGGAATCTTCGCGGTTCTCATTAAGTGCGCGATGTGTCTCCTTCACGACGTCGACGATCGAAATAACCTTGCCTGGGGTAAGCCCCCCACCCTCCGCCGTTTCGAGGTAGGTGCTCAAGGCCTCAATCCGACGCAGCGCTTCCGGCTCGTGCAGTCCATTTTCTTCGCCAGTTGAGACGAGGATCTCGTAGCTAGCCGCCCCACCAAAATATTCGTTTGTGAAGTCGATTGCCGAAACGATCGGCGCATCCAAGGGGAACCACTTAATCATGTTATGGCCGATATGGATACGTTGAATTCCGATCAGCGATCCGATCATCAAAAGGCCCCAAACAGTCAGTACAGCAACTGGCCGCCGCGTGGCGAGGCGACCGGTCGAGAGCAAAACGCGTTGCGAGAGCGTATTGGTTCGGCCGGGGTCATGGCTTGGAATGCGGGATGGCAGCACCGCGAGGAGCGCCGGCAATAACACCAACACGTAGATGAGCGCGAGAATAACGCCGATCGGCCCGATAATTCCGAAATGAGAAATAGGGGCGAGGGCCGCTGGGATAAACGAGAGCAGACCCGCCGCGGTCGTGAGCGAAGTCATCAAGATTGGCAGTCCGGAATGCGAGAGGGCGTGGGCAATCGCGTCTACGCGGGACCGCTCCTCACGTAGACCCTGATAAAAGATCGCGACAAGATGAACCGCTCCGCCTACACCGACCGCCATCAAAAAAGAGGGGACGATTTGTGTCGGCAACATGAGAGGGATCCCGATTCCTCCCATCACGGACATCGTCGCAAAGACCGACAGCGCCACTGTCACCAGTGGCACCAGCACGCCCATAGCAGTTCGGAAGAGGATCATGAGGAAGGCCGCGACAATGATCACGGAAAGCGCTGTTGATCGCGCCATGTCGGGGACCATCGTACGGGCAATGATGGTCGAGAAAGAGGGCGTTCCAGCGATGTGCACCTCAACTGCGTCCAGTGGAGCGCGTTCGAGGATATCTTCTATCGCTACCAGGATTTCCGCGTCTTCTTCACCGGATATTCCGATCCGTCGCGATTCGGGCTCAACAAGGACTTCGTCTTCGAAGCCAGCTAGATCGTCGACTGCAACGGATTGCGAATAGGCCTCGGTCTCGATTGCGATCATTGTTGCACGACCGTCTTCGGAGAGCAGCAATTCTTGGTAGAGAGGATTCGCCTTCGCTCGGGATGCGAGCGCCTCGAGTTCCGCGTCGCTCTCGGGCCAATCCTCTAGGAAGTCCCGAACCTCGAGTCCGTCTCCGGATCCGAGTGTCTCTCGCACATTCCATAGGCTCGTAACCTCGACGATATTTGGAACTTCATCTTCAATGGCGAGGTGGATATCGCGCAGAACCGCCAGGAAGTCCGGATCGAAGACCGCCGTATCGGGCCTAAAAGCGATGATGATCCGGCTGTCGCGGCCGAAGGTCTCTGTGAAGGCATCAATCCGTACGCGGACCGGATCATTCGGGTGAAAAAATGCTTCGTTCGAGGTCTCGAAGTAGAAATGCCGGATCTGCGTCGAGACTCCGAGCGTAAATAGGAGCACCGTCGCAATAATACGCCAGGGGTTTCGAGCGACATATAGACCCCATCGTCCGAGAGCGGCTTCGATCCGATCGCGCATCATATGACCTCCCGATCTTGATTTCCGGCGGAGCGATCGCGTTGGAGGTGGACTGTCATGAGTTCTCGCCATCGGGTCACTTCGAGCCTAAGGGACCCTTCGCTCTTCGGATATACAGAAATGAGGGCTTTCACGGCCTCGTTGCCTTCCTTTTCTTGAAGGACTCTCGATCCATAAGGGGGCGACGCGGGGGTTGCCACAAGCCAATAGCGCAGCCCCCGCCTAATGCGCTAGCGACCGGCAAAAACTCGTCGCGGGCGAATATCACGCGAGAGCTAGAGACGGTCGCAAGCGAAGGGGCGGGTCGCCTAATTAGTTGTCGTAGATCATCCCGACGCGCCGCCAGTGATCTTCCGTTCGGTCAGTGATCAAGCCGAGGTTTCGGAGGTTCGGAACGACGGTGTGCATATAGGGCGGGCTATTCAGCTCTGCGAAATTATCGAGGGTCGTTGTCACGGACACAATCGTCTCCGAGTCGTAGCCATATTTGTCTTCGAAAGTGCGAAGCATCTCGAGCTGCTGGTTTGCATTCAGCGTCTCAAGAATCGAGAAGGCCCAATCCTCCATGCCTTCCATGGAGTCCCTGGAAGCATCCTTGACGATTCGACGCATATTCAGAACGCCGAAGGCTGCATGTCGGGCTTCGTCCTGCTCCACTCGGTGCAACATTTTTTTGAGCAGCGTGTTCGTGCTGTCGCGGCGTACCATGTCCATAATGCCGACGGCCATCCCTTCGAAAAGCGTCTGCATCCCAAGGACTTTTTTCTGCATGCCCTGAGCCTGAAGTAGGATATCCAGCAGCGTCTTGAGGTCGGCTCCTATGGGATAGATCGTACCCATCTTTTCTTCTAGGAACTTCGCGAAAACTTCGATGTGACGCGCTTCGTCGATCGTCTGGCTTGCTGCGTAAAACTTCTGGTCCATCTCCGTACACACATTAGTGAGTTGACCACAGAGTTGAAGCGCCGCTTGCTCACCGTGAAGCAACTGCGAAATCACGTAAGCGACCTCATCGTGGGTCGCTTCCTTTTGCGAGGCTTCGCTTCCGCCGGTCATTTTCACAACGTTGGCAAGCAGCGACCCTTCCGGTGCAAGCAGCCAACCAGAGCGGTCAATGGGCGTGTCCCAGTCGAGATCGGTCTGTGCATTCCACTGGCCAGCCTTCCCCTTCTCATAAAGACGGCGCAATTCTTCGACTTCGCTGCCGTAGGACCAGGTCCAGTGCAGATCGACAGGAACATCGACATCGACGCGACTTCGAACGCCCTCGATCACCGCCTCATCCTCGAAATCGATCAGGTCGAAGTCACCGAGCGGGCGTCGGTATTCAGAAAGCAGCTTTTCCATGGTCTCGTTCTCCTTAGTGCCTATTTGTTATGCGACTTAGTTTGTCAAAGTCATTTTCAGCAGCGCCCGTGTTCCTTTCGCGTGGTCAGCTCACGCGAGCAATCCCCCGCGGATGAATTGTGAAACTTCGCGACGTCGTCGACTGACGGCGCTGTGTGAAAAGATGGATTCGCCGACCAGGGCCTCACCTAAGTCGCCGGAGGCAAAATAAAAAACCAAGGTGCCGACCACGTTCAAGATTGCGTCACCGGTCGGAACCGCCCGAAAAACGCCTTCGGCAATGCCGCGCTCGAGCAATCCGCCGAAACGCTCCACAATACCGGCGAGACGAACTTCGAAAATCATCAGCTCCCGGTCCGGCTCGGCGCCATTCGCACCCACTCCTAGGCTGATCGCCGGAAAAGGTTCTTCGTCCACGAGCGCCCGCATCATCAATCGTCCGGCGGGCGCATCTTCTGCAAGGGTGCAGACGACCGCATCGACCCAGGCATCCAGCTGCGCGACGGGGTCCCCCTCATGAATCGCGGCGCCATTCAACCCATGCTCGATCCGAACCAAGACGCGATCGAGCACCGCCTCGTAGAGATCGATCTTCGTCGGGAAATGGTGGAAGAGCGCGGATTTCGAAAGCCCGACCATCGCGGCGAGTTGCCGCATCCCAACTCCCGAGTATCCCCCGTAAGCGAATAGCCCCTCGGCGACCTCCAAGATCTTGTCCCGACTATCCGGCGGGCGGATCTCTACTTCGTCATCGAGGCTGGTGGGCGAATTGGCTGGCATGAGGATCATCATACAGACCGACCGGTCGGTCTGCAAGCATCTTTCGTTGGGTGAAAAGCAATCCGCTGATGATTGAAACCCTCTGGGAACCAATTGCCGCCAGCTTGCTTCCAATCGAGCCAGACTTTGAGTACCGGCAAGCGGTCTGCACGAAGACGGCTGGAAAGGGCAACAAAGCCTCAATATTGCTGCGCTTTTAGGCGTCAACCGGGGGAGTTGACGAGCGGATCTCGCTATCGTCCGCCCGCTGCCATTGCGGCTCGACCACCCGGGCCCCCAAGCGCGTCCCCAGCCACCGATTGCGAGAGCCAACTCCTGGTTGGATGCAATTCCCCTCCGAGCCTCGACACCCTGACCCGACGGGGAGCGCCCGATGCGCTGCCCCGGCGTGGAAGTCCACCTCCATTGCGACGACGAGAAGACCCTACCACCATGCCCCGGCCGTTCCCTATGACCTGCCCTAAGCGAGACAAGGGAATTGCCCCGACACCTCTTTCGACCCGTGTCATTCCCTATCGCTTCGCGACGATTGCGCTGCTCGCTCTCTTTTTTCTTGCCAGCGGGGCGAGTGCGCAAAGCTTGATCGACGACGAGGCCACGGGGCCGACCTATCGCGTAGGCGCAATCGAAATAGAGTTCGCAAATTCGCATCCCGACAATCCGTCGATCGAAGCACTGCTTCCAGTCGAAGTGACGTTGCGCAAAACGGCGAGCGGATGGTCGCAACCGATCGAGGGCAACCCCGCTGAAACGCTTCAATTCAGCAGCATGTCGCCCACCCGCTCCCTCGATGCAACTGCGGTTGTGTCGCTGTTAAGTGCGATCGTCAATCAACTTCATGAGGCCGGCTTCTACGGAGTAGATGTTCGACCCGCCGCGAGCGATTTCGATCTCGCCAATGAACGAGACTTACGCCCCGCAGATCGCGACGCCCTTTCTCTCGAAGTTCGTATCGGCCGCATTTCACAGATCCGAACCATCGCCGGAGGTGACCGCGTCAAAAGCGATTGGAAGATTGACAATGAGATCCACGCAGGCGTCCGAACCGGCTCTCCCCTCCAACCCGCCGGGAGCGGCGATAAAGGGGCCACGGACCTTCTCGATCGGCGCGCCCTCGAAGACTACCTCCACCGCCTAAACCGCCATCCGGGACGACGCGTCGAAGCCGCTCTTTCCCCGGCCGAAGAGCCGGGTGAAGTCGTACTCGACTACCGCGTGCTCGAAGCCAAGCCCTGGTTCGCTTATGCCCAAGCGACTAATACGGGCACCACCCGAACAAATCGGTGGCAGACGCGATTCGGCTATAGCCATCGCCAGCTCACCGATCGCGATGACATACTCACAATCGAATACCTGAACGCGGGGGGCGACGACGTTAACGCTCTCACGGCTCGATATCAGGCGCCCTTCTTCGGCTCCGAACGCCCCGACTGGATGTCTGAGAGGCGCGGTGATCCGGAATGGCTCGATCTCATACCGCGCAAAAATGTGCCGTGGTGGGGCGTTGATCGTCTCAGGTGGGAAGCCGAATTCAACTTAAGCCGCACGCAGGCTGGTGAAGCGGCGACCGCACTCGGAATCGCTAACGACTTCGTCAAGAGCGACGAATTACTCTTCGGCGGCCGACTCATTTACGAAGCCTTCCAATATCAGAACTTCTTCGTCGACGTTTGGGGTGGTATGCGGATCCGCGACGTCACCGTCCACAACCGGACCAACCAAACCAATGGAGATGCAGTATTAGTCGTCCCACGCTTTGGCCTGCATGCTGAACAACGCAGCCAGCTCTCGACTCTTGGAATTGATTTATCCATCCAGGGCCAGATCAACGATATCAATGACGAAAACCTCGTCGCTCTCGGACGCTCCGATACGGATGACAAATACGCGATCATCGACTTCAACGTGGGCTACTCAACCTACCTTGAGCCGATCTTCAACCCCGAAGGATGGCGTGATCCTTCAACGCATCTGAGTTCGACCCTCGCACACGAATTTTCTATCGGTGTCCGCGGACAGATCGCGCTCGACGAGGCGCGACTCATTCCCCAGGCAAATGGAACAATCGGTGGCTTCTACAGCGTCCGTGGCTATCCCCAGTCGACCGGTGTCGGCGACACCTTGGTGATATCGAGTTTTGAGTATCGCTTTCACGTCCCGCGAATTTTCCCGGTCTCGCGTGAGCCCCTCGACCTGCCTTTAATTGGCGATTTCCGTGTCGCCCCCCAACAGATCTACGGTCGCCCGGACTGGGACCTCACCTTGCGCGCCTTCATCGATATAGGCCGCGCCCGTCGCAACAACCGCGATACAGCGTCGACCTCCAACAGCGAGCGCAATCAGACCCTGATCGGCGCTGGTGTTGGTACTGAACTTCAGTTTCGATCCAATTTCCGTGCACGCCTCGACTGGGCGACCGCACTCAAGAACGAGAACGTGATCGGCACCGCGAGCGGTATCGACGTCGGAGACAGCGAGATCCATGTCCTCTTCAGCATCCTCTACTGATTCGAAGGGCCGCAGAAGCAGCCCCTTCGCAGAAAACGCAGGGCGGCCGACCAGCCGTCTAGAGCGTGCGATTGCGCGGGTCCTCGTTGTCGCAATGCTAGGCGTATCGCCCGGTACTGGATGGGCGGGCGATGAGTTTGACTCGGCGAACCAGGCCACCATACAGGACGGCACCATCGATAATGCCGTCTCTGGTGAAACGACGATCACATCCTTTGTTGAAAATGGTGAAACGCGATGGGAAGGGGGCCTCGATCAACCGGCTGACAACGTCCTGATCTTCGACCTGCTGAGCTCCGACTCTACGCACCTCAATATCGTAGGCGGTGACTTCGCCGCACATCTCAATGGCCAAGTCCGCTCGGCGAACGCGACAGACAACCATACGATCATCTTCTCCAGTCCTTACGGCGTTTTCATTGGATCCGAAGCCGTCATCGACGTAGGCACCTTCGTTGCCGTAGGTGCGGAACTCGCGCAGTCCGACGACCTCAATGGACCTAACCTCGAACTGACGGGCAATATCACCAACCAAGGCGTCATCAGGGCGAACCAAGACGCGCTGTTCTACGGCAGTAATGTTGTCAACCTCGGCGAGATCTACACACCTGCCGGCCAACTTCTCATGCTCGCCGGCGAAAGCCTCCACTACCTCGATGCCGATACAATCACCGAAGCCCTAACAAACCCTATGGACTTTGTTGCCCTGCTAGGCGGTGGCATAGTCTACAACGGCGGCCACATCGAAGCGGCGAACGCCTCACTGATCGGGCGTCGGGTAATCAACTACGGGAACATCGAAATCAACGACGGCTCATTAATGATCGCGGCAGGAGACGCGGTGCTCATCAGAGATTTCGACAACCCGGTCGTGATCAAAATTCCGAACTCGGCACGCAGCAATGCAAACACAAAGAGCGACTACGCATACGCGATCGAGAATAAAGGCACCATCAACGCCGGCACCGGACACGTCCGCCTCTCCGCCGCAGACGCCCTGGGCTGGGGCATCCGACAAGGCGCGGGAACCGCGGCCGAACCGGGCGGAATCCTCGCCCGAACCATCGAAATCGACGGCGGCGAAAATGGCCGTGTAGAGCTCTCCGGAGTCATCGACGCCTCCAACGAGAACGCGGGCGGAACAGGCGGATCGATCGACATCACCGGCGAAACGATTGTGCTGGCCGACGCCACGATCGACGCTTCCGGCGATGCCGGCGGCGGCACGATTCAAATTGGGGGGGAGCAGCAGGGGCGCGGAGAACTGCAACGGGCCCGTGCCCTCGTGATGGACGCCGACAGCTCTGTAAGTGCGGACGCGCTGCGCGACGGCGACGGCGGCCGTGTGATTCTTTTCTCCGAAGACTTCACTCATCTCACAGGCGCAATCTCCGCGCGCGGAGGTGATTTAAGCGGTAACGGCGGCTTCATCGAAACCTCCGGCCTACGAAATTTCTACATCGACAACACACCCGATGCTTCCGCTCCCGCAGGCCAAGGCGGCGAATGGCTTATCGACCCCTACACGATCAACATCGTGCTGGACGCTTCCGCGAGCATCTGCGTTCCCGGCGAGTCGTGCCTCGGCAACGCACTTGAACAAATCATTCGCCCCGGCTTCGACTCCGGCGGCTTTGATGGCATCCTGCGCACCTCCGACCCTGACGACATGATGCAATCCCTGAATAACATCTCGGTCGACCTTCTCGTACGTGCATTAGGTGTCGGTACCAGCGTCACCCTCTCGACCGAGACAAATTCTACGCTTTTGAATCCTGCTGAAGTCGCCGGCATGAACGGCGACATCAACATCCTGACGGACATCTTGGTTCCAGATGCACAGGCGGCGCAGGGAACCCGAGCAACCCTCACCCTGCGCGCTGCGGGAGACATCAACGTGGACGCCGACATCTTGGTCGGCGATGCCTCGGACAACACCGCGAATATGGCTCTCTCTCTCGACTTCTTCGCCAACGACCAGTTGCAGAGAGATTCGACTGCCGACTTCGGCGCAGATCAACTGAACGGCTCCGTCAACTTCAATTCCAATGTGCGTACAGGCGGAGGCGGAGTCGTCGCTTCAGGCATCTCGGTCCATCAAGCCACCGGCACGGTGATCGAAACAGACGGCGGCATCGTCGACTTCTCGTCTGGCAGCAGCAATGAGCTCGGCTTTTCCACGCTCTTTCTAAACGATCAAGTCGCGAACGCCGCCCTTCCGGATGAAACCGTCAATCCTGGCATCTTCATCGACGGGACCATCGACACGTCGCGACCGACCGACGACCCCGGCGTAGGCGGTACGATCACCCTGAAAGCCGAAGCTGTCGGGATCCAGACGTCTCAGAGTGGGAACGACCAAGTTCTCGTAGATACCGGACGTCTCGAACTCACAAGCAATGCTCTACTTGTGAGTGGCGGCGGCAGCATCACGCTAGCAGCAGGACGACGAAACTCGAATAATGCCGGAAACGCCTTGCTCGACGGCGCGCTCCTAGATTCAAGTCGCGCAATTCTCGACGACGCTGGCAACGTCGTTCGCCGCGAAGGCGGAGACATCACGATCGACGCGAGTCGGCTCGACCCGAATGATGCCGATCTCACTTCAGCCGATATCGCCTTCGTCCCAACCGATTCAATGAACCCTCTCACTTCAATCGATGAGGGCGGAAGGATCGAGATCCAGAACGGCACAACGATCCGAACGCGCGGCGGCGATCTCACGATCGGCTCCAACGCAACTCAGACCATCGCCATACAAGGCGTACTCAACACGACACAGAGCACCATACTCACAGACGAGAGCGACGACTCGATCGCAAGCGTCGATCAGGACGCTGTCGAGAATGGCTTGCTCTCGATTGTTGCAGCGGATGCGAGTGGCATCGATGTCGACGCGGGCCGCTTCGGGGAGAGCGGGATCACCATCGGTGGCGCAGCTGACGCCACACTGATCTCTTCGGGCATCACGATCGATGCACGCAACGTCACTTTCTCTGGTGGCACCAATACCGTGACCCTGCTGGCCGCCGGCGATACTCGGTCAACCATTTCCACCGACCTCATCGGCGTTGCGTTTGAAGAAGGCCGAACATCCTTCACGAATCAAAATGAGATTCGTGTCGACGGCGACTACGCCGTGACCTTCAACGAGAACACCACCCTCACCGCAGAACAGATTACGATTAGCGCCGCGGCCGCCCCCGAGCAGCGCAACGAAAGCGAGATCGCCGCCCCGACTACAACGCGACTCATCTTCGCCGGCGATGACACGAACGGCACCCGCCTGAACGCCGACGAAGTTCTTATCACCGTTGGGGACGGCACGACCAGCTCCGAAGACCTCCTCGGTATTGCGGAAGTCGATGACCCCGATTTCGACGCACAGCGTACGGCGGCGGGCAGCTATTCGGGTCTCCAGCTTCGTGACCGGTCAACCAGCTTCCGCCCCGGGACGGTCTCGATCCTCCAAGATGGCGACTTCACGGTCGCAAGCGCGGCGGGCACGGACGTTCCAGAGATCTACTTTGGCGGCCAAAGTGGCTCGGGCACGGATGGCGCATTCGGAACGGCTACGATCGGCGCCGACGGTCAGCGGGTTTTGCTCGAATCCCGAGACGGCACCCTCCGTATCGACGATGCTGCAGGGCTTAACAGCGCCCCCTCCGGCGGCCTCACTCCCGGGTCGGATGCCGGACGCAGCTGGGTGACTTTGAACGGCGGACTTCTGCTGAAAGCGACCGCTGGCGACCTCGATCCAAACAACTCTGTTCAATTCGGCACACTCGCTTCGCTCTTCGACCTAGAGAGCCTAACGATCACGACGCCCCGCAGCCTCCTCATCACCGATGACCTCGCTCCGGGCAATGGTCTTGTTATCGAAAACGTCGTAGGCACCGCCAATGAGCTGGTGCTTCAAGCTGGCAGAACGGTCAACATTTCCACCAACGTCGACGGTGAGACGCTGGGAGGGACGCTGACGATCGAGGAAGGAACTGAGCTTCGCGCTCGAGACCGACTCGCGCTCCTTGCAGCGGATCGCGGCTTCGGAGATCTCGTCTTCGAAACATCGGGCGGGACACCGACAAAGCTCCGATCGAATGGCATCGAACTTCGCGCTGGTGGCGGCGACGAGTCGCTGAATACGAATTCTACGAACTACGCTGAAATTCAGGGCGCCTCCGAAGTCGCCTACCGCGACGATGATGACAACGTCTTCCAGAGCAACAGTACGACGGCAAGATCCTTCTCCTTCCGCCAGGATGCTGGCATCGACGCGGCAACGCATCTGCCCACCCTTGACGACTTTGGCCTAACGGGCCCGACAGATACCTTCGGGACTGAGATGGAGCGGGTCGCGTACTCCCTACGCTCCGACTACGGCTCGGTCGACCTGCGGACGGGCGGCTTCGAAGACGACCGCCAAATTCAAGACACTATGCTGACCTTGATCGGGCTTCAGGGCAGCAGCGCAGCCATTCTTGTTGACGACGCCTTCGCATGGAACGGCGCGGCGCTTACCCTCGGCGGCGTTTCAAGCTTCAACTACACGGACACTCTATCTCGCGCGTTCAACGCGAGTGGCGACGCACTCACAGCTGCTCGTATCCGCCTCCGTTCCGGCCTAAACGACCCCGGCAATCTGACCGTCAATTCAGGCATCACGATCCGCGCGCCGCATATCGAACTCATCGCAGGCGACGGCTTTGGTGATGGCCTCGGCACCGAAGGGGTTCCCGGAAACGATCGCGGCAGCATCATCTCAACGACCGGAGCATTCTTTGACCTTGGAGATTTTGATTCTACAAATCCTGCGACCTTCGTATTCCAGCAAGACGAGAACTACGGATTTTCTAGCCTCCCTTCGGCCAGCCAGTTCACGAATGGAGTGCTGCCTAACATCCTCGCTCTCCGGAACGACGCGGGCATTTTCGATCTCCTCGATCCTGACTTCACCGCGCTCCCCCTCGACCTGAGCGCGCCGGCGCGCCTCATCCTCGAAGCTCGCGTCATCCAGTTGAGCGCAAGCGCCGGAAACGACTTAAAGCTGACGGGCACGACATTGGACCCGCTGGCCGGAGATCCACTAGAGAATCTTCGACTTCGGATCCGCGGGGACACGGTCATATTGGGGGCACTCGGCGCTTCCAGCGAGCCTGATCCGATGGATGCTCTAAGCGGAGGGCACATCCTCGCCGGTGACCGAAGCGGCATCCCTGTCACGGCGGCACTCGGCGACGGCGATGATGCCGACTTCAACGATCCCAGCCTCATCATCGAAGGCTATGACCTCGACGCCGAGTTCGTCGCGATTACCAATCTCTCCGAACAATCTCAAGATGCGACGGATCCAACCCGCTTCGATCTTGAAGATGGCCGCGGCCCAGTCAGTCTATCAATCCGACAGGACGCCAGCTTCGACGCAGACGAGCTCCCGGACCGATGGCACATCGCTGGGCACCTCGGCGCAGGTACCAACGAAGAGGCGAACGGCGACCCACTCGCCACCCAGCTTCGTTTCAACAGCACCTTCGGCGACGTCCAATTCTCAGCAAATGAAGTCGGCGGCAGCGACCTTCAAATCGGAAACGAGTCAGCCCCGACTGGCCGCGACGTCACCTTCCTCAGCACGGGGGGGGCCTACGACGTCAACAACGTCTTTGCCTTCGCGATCAACGACATCTTCGTTGATGCGGGTTCGGACATTTCCGTGGACGCCGAAGACGGCACGATTCAACTAGAGGCCGGCGTCCTCATCTTCCAACCCTCAGTCGCGATCGATACCGATAATGATATGGGCGAGCTGGTATTCAGAGGCTCAAGCATCACGAACCTGCTGGGCAACACGATTATCCTCCGCGCCGGCCCCGCGACACGCCGCCTAAATCCCAACGATGCCGACAACGACGGCGACAACGACATCGACGACGGTCTCGCAAGCATCGATTTCACGGGCCTCGGCTCGATTACCCAGTCCGACGCCTCTCAAGTATCTAGCCTAATAGTCAGCCAGGCAGCCGACTTCGATACCACCGTATTCACAGCGGCCCTCGGCGCGGGCGAATGGGATGACGTCGATCTAAATTCAGTCGAAGGCAGCCTCAACGTCACGAGCCTTGTGGCGCTTGGCGCAGCCGCACGGAACGTCAGACTCGGCCGGGCCAGCACTCGAGAGGGAGTTTCCGTCACGATCGACCGAACCGACGACACGGTCGCCGATATCTTCTCCGTCGATTCAGGCTTTCAGGGCACGGTCCGAATCGCGTCAAACGACATTCACTTCATCGGGCGCGGCGCAACGCAACTCGCACTCGACTCCCCCAATATCCAATTGGTCAGCGACACCTTCCGCACCCTCTTCGAAACCGACAGCGATCGCGGTCGACTTTCGTCCGATCCCGACGTCCTGGACCGAGCCCAAGTCACGATCACCCAAGACGGAGATTTCGGAAGCACTCGCCTCGTTCGCCCGAGCAATTATTCCCAGCTCCTCAACGTCACGAGTGTGAATATCTTCGAGACGTTCCGACGCTCGAACCTCGAACGCATAGGCATCACGCTCAAGACGACGGGAGACAACTTCGTATTCGGCGACAACCTTCGAGACGATACGCGTAACTCGAACCTGACGATCGAATCGACGAGCACGGACGCAACCGAAAATCAGCTCACCTTCGATTTCGATCAGCTCGCCCCCGGAGTGGGTGACTACGAATTCAACACCCCGGATGCGGACCCACTCGATTTCCCAGCACTGGCGCTCGCTTCTCTCGAAACGATTGGCTTCGACGAGATCGTGATCGACAACTTCAATCCGACCCTGCCGGATTCCTCGGCGCCGCGCGCTGATGTCACGATCTCAACAACAGGCGACCAGGCGTACAGCGGCCGCATCATCCTGCGCGAGTCCCTCACAGCCATCGGCCGGGATATCCTCTTCGGCGGCGACGTCTTTCGAGACATCGACGCGATGACGATTGCGCCCACCGACGTCGACCTGCTGGTCCAAACCGATGGAGAAGTTCTCTTCCAAGGCAATCTAGGTTGGGACAGTCGCGTCGGCGGCTTCCCGGTCGCCGATCCCAATGAACGCTTGGGCAGCCTGTGGGTCGTATTCGATGCGAACGAAGATGGAAGAACACCCGTCGTTCAGTTCGGAACGCGCTCGGACAGCGATGCTGACGGAATCGATGAGACAGCAGAAAATTCTGACCAGGGTGTCTTCACCGAGGGCGACATCGTCTTTGTCTCGACAGCGCTTAGCGTGCCGGACAATCCTCGAGACATCGAAGACGGGGACCGAATTGAGCTGCTTAAGCAAGCCATCGGCAATGTCACAGACCTAACCAACGGCACCGACGGCCTCGCCGAAAAGCTTGCCAACTACCGAGCCGGCCCAACGCCAAGCGGGCTCAATGATCTTAGCGTGGGCCGGGAGATTCTCCCGAGCATAGCCACCATCGGCAAGGGCAACGGCAACCTCACCTTCCAGAGTGCTGGCGATGGTGACTTCGTGATGGGCTCTGGAGAACGTCTCGCTGTCGGTGGAAACCTTTCGATCAATCATCCGGGTGGCATTGTGAGCCTCGGAGATGTTGCCGCAGTTGGCGATTCAAATTCGACGCCCGGCGGTATAACTGGCATCTTCGTCGACGCGGCGGAGATCGGCCTCGTTAGGCGAAACGCGGGCGTCACGAACGTCGCCGACGGCGCATCGACCCAGGATGGTGGTGCAGTCATCATGGCTAACTCGATCGACTTCGGCTTGGCTTCGATTATGCAGATCGGCGCCGGCAAGAACACACGCTTCGGCCTTGAGAACCCCCTTGATTCGACGCTCCCCGCGTTCTTCAGAACCGTATCCGCCAGCGCGAACCGCCCTGGCAACGGACTCCTCACCGCAGCCGACTTCAGCTTCTCTGGCGGCGGCCTACTCGACCAGGTCGTTTCGGTCCTCCCGACCGGCGCCTCTCGATCGGAACTCAGTGGCGCCTTCGGCCCCACGCAAGAGCCGATTCAGACTCCGCTCGCACCAAGCCTCCCGCCCCTCGACCAACCGGAACGACTTCTGGAACTCGACGTCGATGCGCGACCCACCGCGCAGTCGGTACAGATTGCACGTGTTAAGGGTGCCGCCATCATTGACGACCTCGCCCTCGCAGCCAGTGCGAGCAGCACCGGAGCAGTTCCAGTCACAGGAGCGAGACTCGACGCGGCGGACGCAGAAGCAGCAATCGAACTCTATGAGTCGCTCTTCGGGAACGATGGAAAGCGAGCCGGCGAAGTCCGAACCGTTCTTCAGGAAGCTCTCGATCGCTATCTCGAAACGACCCGCGCCCGGCGCGTCATAGGTTTCGAACTGCGACGATTCGTGAAGAACCGGCCCAGCACCTTGCTCGAGGCCTACGCGACCCTCGACCGTCTCGACTCCCTCTTCCGCTACCACCGGCGCCTCGGCCTCTCGCCTGGCGAGTTCCGACGCATTCAAAGCCGATGGCTCGAGTCTATTCAGCCCGAGGGCATCAGCCTCACTGAACTATCAGAGGCCATCCATCCATCCCGCTACGTACGCGGCTCGGACATCCTCGACATCTTCGGACGCTAGGGCTGCCAGATCTCGATCTCTTCGACGTCGAGCCCTTCCATCTGAGGGACGAGGTCTTCCGCCGGGCCGAGCAATACGATCGCGACGCGATCGGGATGCAGATGGCTCTTTGCTACGGAGCGAACTTCTTCGAGGGTCATTGCCCGAATCCGACTTCGATAAGTATCTAGGGAATCTGTCGGAAGGCCATGCACCTCTAGATCGACCAAAGAGGAAAGCACCGACGCGCTCGTTTCAAGCGATAGCCCGAAGCGGCCGACGTTGTAGCTGATGAATTTCTCGAACTCTTCTTCGCTGATCGGCCGCTCGTCACTAATTGCTTCCATTTCTTCGAGCAGAAGGTCTACGACCTCACGGACCTTTTCCTTGCGAGTAAAGGTCGAGATCGAAAAAGGACCCGGCTGCGAACGCAGCGAATAGCCTGAACCCACGCCGTACGTCAGGCCAGCATCAGACCGAACGCTCTTCATCAAGCGCGACGAAAATCCGCTGCCGCCTAACGCGTCGTTCATGAGATCAATCGGAATCCGCAGAGGCTCTGTGCGCGAAATACCCTCGTGAGCAAGAATGATCCGGGCTTGGCCGAGATCCGGCTTATCTACGATAATGATGCGGCGCGCGAGGGGAGTTCGGCCCGCGGGCGGCGGCGTATTCGGTACACCTTCGACATCCGGAAGGTCCCCAAAGACACGCTGCACGTCCGCTACCAAGCTCTCGGCATCGACGTCGCCTACTGCCCAAAAAATTGTATCCCGCGGTACAAAACGGTCCGTCCAATAGGCCTGAGCGACAGCAATATCAAAGCTTGCTGCGGTTTCCGCCGTTCCACTTCGAGGCAACCCATATCGATGCCCTTCATAGAGCGCACGCAGCACGTGCCAGCGAATCAGCGTCGCGGGATCATCCTGCGCGGCGATGAGCCCCGCCTGATGTTCAGCCATTGCTTTATCGAACTCCTCTTGATCGAAGCGCGGGCGAAGAGCCACGTCTTCGAGGATCTCCATCAAGAGCGCGCGATCCTCCGACAATCCCGAGAGCGAGACACCCGTCGTATCCCAGTCCGCAGAAACAGAAAGTGATGCACCGGCATCTTCAACGACCTTGGCCAGCGCCAGTCCATCACGGTCACCCGCGCCTCGCTGCATCACTTCAGTCGCGATCGCTGCGATCCCTGCCTGCGAAGGCGCAACACTGCCTGCACCTCGCCTCACTTCGAGACCGAAGGACACCCGCGGAAGACGATCGTCTTCGAGAATGACGATCGACATTCCGTTCGGAAGTTCCTTTCTATGCAGCGCACCTTCCGGCACGATCGCACCCTCGGACGGCGGAGGTGGCGGCAATTCCCAAGCCGGCGTGACCGGACCGCCGAGACTCGCAGGCAAAACAGCACAACCTGTCACAATGCCGGACACAAGAACGAGCATGGAGAGCGATGCGGCAAGCTTCTGTATTCGTCGCTTTCTCATCGTGCACCTCCTTCTAGTGTCGTCATCGCGACGTCATCGGTTCCTGTCGCCTCGTCGAGTTCGGCAGGCGGCGGCACAACGCGAATCACATTGCGCCCTTCGTCGGTCAGATACGTCTTTACAACGCGCCTAACATCGTCCGCGGTTACGGCACGAATCGCAGCGATTCGCTCGCCTAAGGGCCGGACGCGACCAAAGGCAACGATCTCGCGTCCAACTCGGCTTGCCAACGAATGGTTGGTCGCGAAGCGGTTGATCAGACTCACTTCCATCTGGCGCTTGGCGCGTGCGACTTCCTCGTCCGTCACACCCTCGGTAGCCACCAAGTCAATTTCCGCCATAAAGAGCGCCTCAACCTCGTCGAGGGGCACGCCCGGGCGGGCGCCCGCAGATGCATAGAACATCCCCGCGTCGCTCATTTCCCAATAACTACCGTGCGCGTAGAGCGCCTTTTCCGCGTCATAGACCAAGGAGCGATAGAGGCGACTCGATCGTCCGCCAGAAAGAATCTGGCTCGCGATGTCGAGGGTTTCGCCATCTGCGTGTCCCGTAGGTGGCGTATGCCAGCCCACAAAGAGCAGCGGGATCTTCGCGTCAAAGAAAACGTCCGCACGGCGTTCGCCGTGCTGTTCGATAACCGTGGTCGGGTTGCGCGGAATTCGTTCTGCCGAAGGCAGCCGGCCGAAGGCGCGCTCAATATGGGCTGCGGTCGTCGCCGTGTCGAAGTCGCCCACGATCACGACCGTTAGGTTGTTCGCGGCGTAGTAGGTGTCAAAAAACGCCTGACACGCCTCGACCGTCACGTTCTCCACATCCGAGCGCCAGCCAATTGTCGGCCAGCGGTAGGGATGGGCCTGCCACACCAATGCGGCCAGCGCTTCGAAGCCTCGACCGTCCGGTGTGTCTTCGGTTCGCAGCCGACGCTCTTCCAACACAACTTCCCGTTCGCTCTCGAGAGTCGATGCGGAGATGTCGAGATTCAAAAACCGCTCGGCCTCGAGATCGATCACCAAGGGCAAGGACTCGGCGGTCACGTCTTCGTGATAGACAGTGACATCGCGGCTCGTATAGGCGTTGATCCGACCGCCACGCTCGTTGATGAGCTGCGCGTGCACCTCTTCATCGATGTTCTCGGAGCCCTTAAACATCATGTGTTCAAAAAGATGCGCGATGCCCGTATGAAACGATTCATCCGCAGAGCCCGCGTCAACCCAAATCTGGACCGCGACCACAGGCGTGCGATGGTCCTCGAGAAGAACGACTTTCAGGCCGTTCGGTAGCACTGTCTCGAAGAGGCCCTCGACGGGGTCACGGACCCCACCGGCGGCGCTCTCAGCAAGGCTTGGCCCTGCGATTGAGAGGCAAAGGATCGACGCAACTACCTGTAGTTGCGCGCAGAAACCCCCGAAAGGGCGAGGTCGGTATACCATGAGGACGGACCGTATCCGTTGCGCTCCGAGGTGTCGAGGAAATCTGCCTATCGCGAAGCATCGGAGCGGTCTTCGGAAACCGGCTAACGTTCGGCTCGATGAGCCAGAAACCGAAAAAGAATGCGTGGCAACTCACGGCATAGCCACCCCGAAAACCCACGTCGCCGACACCAAATCGGCCGAGTGCCGCTCAAAACTCGGCGTGTCTGGCATTATAGAAGAGGATCGACCCAAACAATGACCGCTGTGTTCGAAGAATCCGACAACGAACTCCGTCGCTTGCTTGCCGCGACGAAAACGATCGCCGTCATCGGAGCGAAAGAGGACCCGACTGAGGACGCGCACCGCGTCCCTCTGTATATGCAGCGCGCGGGCTACCGAATCCTCCCGGTCAATCCCAAGATCGACCGCGTCCTCGGCGAACCCTGCCAGCCTCAGGTCGACCAAGTGACCGAAGCCGTCGACCTCGTCAATTTATTTCGTGCTTCGGAGCACGTCGCTGCCCATGTCGATGAAATCCTTAGCTTGAATCCATTACCGCGCGCCGTTTGGATGCAGCTCGGAATTCATCACGGCGAGGCGGCACGACGACTTCGCGACGCCGGGGTCGGCGTCATTCAAGATCGATGCATCATGGTCGACCATCGGCGCCTACTAGGCGGAAGCGAGTAGCGCGGTCATGGCACGTGATGACGGATCAAGGCTCGTCTATTCGAGCGAGCAGGGACGGATTTGCCCCGCATGCGGGAAAACGGAGTCTCGCTGTAAGTGTCGAGGGAAGAGCGCTAGAGCCCGAATTGCGGCCCGTGATGCCGCTGCGACCGTCGCGGCGAGCGACGGAATCGTACGCGTCGCGCGGTCGACCAAAGGCCGCAAAGGTAAAACAGTATCAACGGTCACCGGCGTCCCGGTCGATGCCGAGGAACTCCAAAAGCTTGCGGGTGATCTCAAGAGAAAGTGCGGGACCGGCGGTGCGTTGAAGGACGGCATCATCGAAATCCAGGGCGACCATCGCGACACCCTTGTCGCTGAACTCGAAGCCCGCGGATTCAAGGTCAAGCGCGCCGGCGGCTGAGCGCACTCACGCGAGGCCGCAGTTGAGCACTCCTATCCATCGTGGCGAGTGAGCGCGAAATAACTGCCGAGCTCACGCCCATCACGAGCAGCCGCCCCGATCGTCACATGCTTTGAAACGCGCCGAAGGCGATCGACCATGAAACCGTAAACGAAGCGCGCCAGACCACGTTCATTCGAGCGGATCGCCGGCCAACCTTCAGGATGCGTTTCGGGCAATCTCCGGTAGTCGACCAACACCTCGCGCGTATCGAGATCATCCACGGCCACGAAATACCCCGGGCCCGTCACCGGACTCATCGTCTGAAAGTTGTACCCCGCGAGCGTCTCTGGCCTAGCCGTATCAACCTCGGGCAAGCGACAGAAACGTTTCTCGAAAACCCGAAACGCCGGCAGCGTATTCAGCCCGAGATGCCGCACTTCTTCCAGATCCCCACGATCTGCGGGAACGAGATCCACCAACGACAGCGCCTCAAATCCCTCGACCTTTCGGTAGAGCCCGCGCTGGGTGCTGCGATCAAGTTTGCGGACGAGCGCAACACGCATTCCTGCCTCTGCGTCGTCGAGCAGCGTCGCAAGCGCGCTGGCAGGCGCTCCGCGATCAGCCACCTGGGCCGTGAACTCGGCATGAAGCGCCGAGAGTTCCTGAGAGTTCACAGCCGCCATCGATTTTGAACTCCTATTTTGGACGAGCACGCCCACATGGCCGTTTCGTAGACCGCCTAGATCCTACAGCCCGGGCGCGAGCACGGAATTCCTCGGAGGGCGGAAAAACTACGACCCGTAGTCTAGCTCGCAAGCTCCTAACCGAGCGCACAGAAGTCCGTATATCCTCGCATTCATAGAGTTTTCCGGAAATCCTCCGAGCCAATAGGGCCTCATTTCGCTAATCTGCGAGCGGTCCAGATCCCCGGTGACCTCCGTTCAGATCAGGTTTGCTGCAACCCAGCGCTGCACTGTTCCATCGCAATCCCCGACGACTCGTCGGACCTCGCGAACAGCCGCCCGCTCGGAAACGCCGACAGCCTTCTCGGACAACGGGTGAGTTTCGGGAATCGGGCTCCGTAGCAATCCGTCTATCCGCCCTTCTTGCTCTTTCGCGACTCAGTCTGTGGAGGAGCGCTGCGCGAATAGGCCGATCGGGTTCCAGAAGTTTTGAGTCGAATGGCCGCAGGAATGGGCAGCCCTCGAACCCAAATCCTCCATCCGCTTCGCGGCGAGCCCTCCGGGTCCAGGACCGATCTGCAAAAAAAACCGGAAAGCTTCGCCGATCCGTGAAGCGCGAAATTAGAGAGGAAAGAAATTATGAGCGAAACCGCAGAACTCAAGGTCGGAGGCCAGACCCTCGAACTCAATGTCATCGAGGGCACTGAAGGTGAAAAGGGCATCGACATCACCAAGCTCCGCGGCCAATCCGGCTACATCACGCTCGACCCCGGCTACGCCAACTCTGGGTCCTGCCAGAGCGCTATCACCTTCATCGACGGAGAAGAAGGCATCCTCCGGTACCGCGGCATCCCAATCGAGCAGCTCGCCGCAAAGTCCAGCTTCATGGAGGTCAGCTACCTCATGATCTACGGCAAGCTGCCCACTCAGATCGAACTCGAGAACTTCAGCGAGACGATCAGTCGGCACACGATGCTCCACGAAGACTTCAAGAAGATGTACTCGGCTCTGCCGAAGGACGCGCATCCCATGGCCGCATGTTCGACGACGGTCGGTGCGCTCGCGACGTTCTACCCAGACTCGCTTGATCCAAGAGACATGCGCCAGGTTGAAATCTCGGCACACCGCCTGATCGCCAAGCTTCCGACCCTCGCGGCCTACGCTTACAAGCACTCGATCGGTCAACCCTTCCTCTATCCGCTCAATAGTCTCGACTACGTCGGGAACTTCCTTCGGATGATGTTTGGTAACCCATGCGAGGACTATGAAGTCGACCCGGTCGTGCGCAACGCACTCGACCTGCTCTTCATCCTCCATGCCGATCATGAGCAGAACTGCTCGACGTCGACGGCCCGACTCGTCGGTTCCTCGATGGTTAATCTGTTCGGGACGATCTCGGCCTCGATCAACGCGCTTTGGGGGCCGCTCCACGGAGGCGCAAATCAAAGCGTGATCGAAATGCTCGAATCGATTCACGCCGAGGGCTCAAGCGCGCGGGACTACCTCGAACGCGCCAAGAGTGGCGACGAGAGTGCGCGGCTCATGGGCTTCGGCCATCGCGTCTACAAGAACCACGATCCGCGCGCGAAGGTGATCAAGAAGGCTTGTGACGATGTCCTTGAACGCATGGGCATCCACAGTCCTCTGCTCGAGATCGCCAAGGAGCTCGAAGAGATCACGCTGAAGGACGACTACTTCGTCGAGCGCAAGCTCTACCCGAATGTCGACTTCTACTCAGGCGTCATCTACAACGCGATCGGCACCCCGGCCAACATGTTCACCGCCATGTTTGCCATCGGCCGCCTCCCGGGCTGGATCGCTCAGTGGAAGGAACTCCACGAGGATCCGGCGTTCAAGATCGGCCGACCGCGCCAGATCTACACGGGCCCGAACGAGACGGACTACACGCCGATGGATCAGCGCTAGCGCGCTGTCTTTTCGAAGGCATTCGGAATGAACGAAAACATCGAGGCGTCGAGCAACCCTGCTCGGCGCCTCGGTTCGTATTCTACGGCGAAGGTGAGTCGCGGTCGTGTCGAGCGACTCGAACGACACGCAACCCGCTTGCGGCGAGATGCTAGGCGTCTTGGACTTCCTGTCCCCGATCGACGCGAGATTGAACGCACGTTCCTCGAAGCCGCAGCCGAGTCGTTCGCCGGAGCCGACGGCATCGTTCGCATCGAATGGTCGCATCTGCCAGGCGAAGCCCCGAAACTAATCGCCAGCCCGCGAGTCTACGCCTCTTTGCCAGCTGCCTGGCGCGCCGCCACATCAAGTGTCGTCCATCCCGGACGCGAATTCCGCGCGAACACGAAATACGTTGACGTCGACGCCTACGACCGCAGCCGCGAAGACGTCGCGAACAGCGATTATGACGAAGTGCTGTTATTCGATGCCGGGGGGAACCTCGTCGAGGGCAGCCAATCTAATTGCCTCGCGGTCCTCGCAGACGGAAGACTAATCACCCCGACTCTTGAGGCCGGGGGCGTCGAGGGCATCGGCCTAGCGATCGTGCGCGACGACTATCCCGAACTCTACGAAACCTGGATCTCCGGCGAGTCGCTTGACGACGCCCATGAACTCATGAGCGTTAACACGGTTCGTGGCGTCGTGCCGATCGTAGAACTCGACGGCAAAGCGATAGGCGCAGGCGTGGCTGGACCCTGGGCGATTCGACTCGCTGCCATCTTCGCACGGCATTAGACGTGTTCTACACGCTGCTAGGCGTGCTGTGGGCGCGGCTAGGCAGCGGCACACGGTGACGTCTAGTGAACGACCTCTTTCTGCCCAAACACGCTCGTGAGAACGTCCTTCACAGTGAGCGGACCGATACCCGCCGTAACTTCGAGCATGCGTTGCTCAAATTCAGGCTGTTCGGAGCTCGGGAACTCATCGCAGAACTGGCTGAACATTCGGACCAGAACCTCAGCCGCGCAGGTCGCGTCGACATCGGACAGGTAGAGGACTGCCCGTTCCCTCGTCATTCGGTAGATCTGGTCTTCGACGCGGAGCGCGCTTTCCAGATAGTCCAAATAGTCGGGGAAGAGGAGGTCGCCCTCCTTCGCCGCAACGCCAACTACAACCGAGCAAACCGCGTGGCTGCCAGCGAGTTCAGAAATGCGAGCCACCATTTTGATGAGCTTGCGTGGATCATCGTTTGTATCTCGAGTCATCTGTGCGTTTACCATAACAACAGTCGTATCGACGACCTCCCCAGAGTTCTGAAGGCTCGATCCCGCATCCGTGAAATCAGTTTCCACCCGCGGGTAAAGTAGTGTCTAAAAAAACACACTCGCTCGATTTTGCAGAGATGCGATCCCGCAACAACGGGACCCGGGCGACGCCCCGAGCGGTCTCCTAAAGTCCAAACGCTCCGGCACATGGCTCGAGCCGGAACCCAACGAAAGAGAAGCTGACCTTGGTCTCAACCCCCTCCCCATTGGCTACGCCAGCACCCGGCTCGCCTGAATACGAAACGGCCCGTCGCTTGGCCTACGGCTTTGTCGGTCTCGCTGCCGTCACTTACGTATTGATCGTGCTCGGCGCCCTCGTGCGCGCACACGGCGCGGGCTTATCGTGTCCAGACTGGCCGCTCTGCTTCGGCGAAGTCATTCCCGAGTTCGACTTCAAGATCGCCTTCGAATGGGGCCACCGCGTCCTCGCAGGCAGCGTCGGCCTCGTATTCCTAGCTTTGGGCGCGCTGACTCTCCGGCTGCCAACCCTCGGCCGTGCAATGCGCATGGGCTTGCTGGTATCCGCCATCGTGCTCGCTACTCAAATCATTCTGGGCGGGCTGACCGTGCTCGAACTCCTGGCTTCCTGGACCGTCACGTCCCACCTGGTCACGGGGAATGCTTTCGCACTCTCGGTCGTCGTGCTTGCAAGACGTCTTCTACGAATCTCTGGTCATCTTGCTGGCGCAGCGCCTGCGTCCCAGGCACTGCGGATCGCGACGACTGCCACGGGCGTCTTGCTCTTCATTCAGATCGTGCTCGGAGGCCTTGTCTCGTCGAGCTACGCCGGCCTCGTTTGCCCGGACTGGCCGACCTGCATGAACGGAGAATATTTCCCAACCTGGACCGGAATCCAGGGACTTCACCTCTTCCACAGGACCGTCGGGTACACGGTCGTCCTCGCCCTCGCCGCGACCGCCTACATGGCACGCGGGCATGCATCGACCCAGCGATGGCTGATGCTTGCCGCCGTGATGGGAGCCGCTCAAGCCTGCGTTGGGATCACCAACGTCCTGCTGCGACTCCCCGTGGAAGTAACAGCCTTGCACTCGGCACTCGCTGCGGGCCTTGTCTGCACCGTGGGCATCAGTGTCCGTGAGGTCTGGCGGCGACCGCTCCAGGTCGTCTCAAAATCCTTCGCGGAGCCCCGTTAGCCCTTCCCACGACCCTCCCATAGCCTCTCCCCTCGGTTTCCACCGAATAGGGTGCTACATCCTGCTCGCCCCAATTCGTCAGGGAGCCAGGAGAGTACATGCGACCCCACCAAATCATTGCGGGCATGAGCCCCGAAGAATTCGAGCTGCTTATGGAGGCGATCCGCGAGGAGTCCCCCGAAGCGATGCAGAGCACGACGGTCGCCGCCGCCCAGCTCCTCAAATTCCGCCCCAAGTTCCTGCTCAAGCAGCCGCTCAAGAAGCGCATGGGCTCGATCAAGAGCGTCATGTCCCGACTGATGGCCAACTCCTTGGCCGAAGAAATTCTCGCGGTCTACTTCCTGCGATGCCGCAAGGATCTGCTCTGCGAATGGCTCGACACGATGGGCCTTGAACACGAAGACGGAATCCTGACCCAGGACGAGGTCCCCTGCCCCGAAGCCGCCGAGCTCGAAACCAAGGTTGGGACCTTTCGGGGCGTCGATGACAGCCCCGACCGGGACCTCCTCCTCAAGGTCTTCTCGGGACAGTCCGCAATCGACTGGCCTGCACTCGACGCGATGGTCGAGGCCTAGGCCACACGCCAACGCTCGTTGCGGCTGGTCCTCGGGCTACCGGAAAAAATAAAAACGGGAGGAACGCTTAGCGCTCCTCCCGTTTTCTTTTTCAAACTAACGAACGAGGGAACGAGACGCCTAGCATCTCATCCCGAACTCATTTCGCTACTCGCCTTTGAAGGCCGCCATCAGCGTCTGCATCTCCGCCGCGATCGAATCGGGGATGATATAGCCCTCATCCGAGTTGATCTTACCAAGGTTCGCTGCGATGTCTTCGGCGGTCGGGATTTCTCCAACGCCCGCGAACCAACCCGGCGCCATGCCGATGAAGATGCGGGAATACTTGCCGCCACCGACCGAGTAGATCTGGTGCGTCTCTTCGTTGGCTTCAGAACAGAGATAGGTCACTAGGGACGTCACTTGCTCTGGATGCAGGTTGTCGGCCAAGGCACCCATTAGATCCTCGGTGAGCCGCGTGCGAGCGATCGGCGCGATCACGTTCGAGAGGATGTTGTTCTTCTTGCCTTCGACGGCGAGTACGTTCGAGAGGCCTACGAGGCCCATCTTCGCCGCGCCGTAGTTCGTCTGTCCGAAGTTGCCGAAGATGCCTGCTGCGGAAGCCGTAAAGATGAAGCGACCGTAGTTACGTTCCTTCATGGCTCGGAAAGCGGGCTGCGAAACGTAAAACGCGCCCTTCAGGTGAACGTCGAGCACGATCTCGAGTTCCGCGTTCGTAAGCTTCGCGAAAGACTTGTCGCGCAGGATGCCCGCGTTGTTCACGACGATGTCGACCTGACCGAAGTTGTCCAGAGCGGTCTGGATGATCGCCTCGCCACCTTCGACGGTTGCAACAGAATCGTAGTTAGCGACGGCCGTGCCGCCGGCTTCGCTGATTTCTTTAACAACCTGGTCGGCCATGCTGCTACCGGCGCCCGAGCCGTCTGCCGAACCGCCGAGATCGTTGACGACAACCTTGCCGCCGCGCTTTGCGAATTCGAGGGCATAGGTCTTACCGAGGCCACCGCCGGCGCCGGTGATGACGGCGACGCGATCGTCGAATCGAATTTCACTCATTATTTGGACTCCTGTTTGGGGATGACGAATCCGCCGCCACGTCGATGAACACGCCGGGATGCGGACCGATTACTGGGGTTCTTGCTGATCGAGTTGATCCTGGGATCGCTCTACTCCCGCGGCGGACTCCAAGTGAATATCCGTCGAGACTTCTCTGGAAACATCCAAAGCAGGACAGGAGCGTGAGCAGAAAAAGAGCGTGATCCGAAACGGGGAATCGCTCGCGATCGGCATGGGCTCGCGACAACGACCTTCACAGGTCATCGCCAGCCGGCGCAGACCATAGCAGCCGGCGCGGGGCTGGCTGTCGTACGGATTCGCAAGATTCTCGAAACGAACCACGTTGCCGGGGGGTGATCCCTGCGACCCGTCGAGGGCAGTACAACGGATGGACCAAGAATCGGTGCGTTCGCTCGGATCCCGTCTAATCTCCGGTTCGTGACCTCCTCCGAAACCAACTCCCATCCGGCCCACGTTAAAGTCGACTTCGACGCCAGCCTGTCCGAAGCGGGCCTTGCTCCGCTCCGGCGCCTAAAAAGCACGACGCTTCAGGTCAACATCGGCCTGCAATGCAACCTCGCCTGCCACCACTGTCACGTGGAGTCCGGGCCCAAGCGCACCGAACGCCTCGACCGGGCCGGGATCGACCGACTGCTTGAGCTTCTCGCCCGAAGCCCACAGGTGACGACGCTCGACATCACCGGCGGCGCCCCGGAAATGCATCCGGATTTCCGCACACTCGTCGAAGGCGCACGCGCCCTCGGGCGCCGCGTTTTGGACCGCTGCAATCTCACGATCCTCGAGGAGCCAGGCCAAGAAGACACGGCCGACTTCCTGGCCGAGCAAGGCGTCGACATCGTCGCCAGCCTCCCTTGCTACAGCCTTGAGAACGTCGAGCGCCAGCGCGGCCGCGGCGTCTTTGACCCAAGCATCCGAGCGCTTCAGCGCCTCAACGCACTTGGCTATGGGCCTCACGAGCACAGGGCTGGGAACGAACTTCGACTCGATCTCGTTTACAACCCGGACGGAGCTTCTCTACCGCCTCCACAGAGGACGTTAGAAGCTGAATATCGCGAAGCACTCAAGCGGGAATTCGGCATCGTCTTCGATGGACTGCTCACAATCACGAATATGCCCATCAAGCGCTTCGCGCATACGCTTCTTCGCGACGGGCAGCATCTCGACTACATGAACTTATTAGTCGCAAACTTCAACGCAGAGACCGTCCCGGAACTCATGTGTCGCCAACTCATCAGCGTCTCCCACGACGGACGTATCTACGATTGCGATTTCAACCAAGCCCTCTTGATCGATCCGCCTAAGGAATCCCGCACGATCTTCGACATCGAAGACTTGGGCGCTCTCGACGGCGATCCCATCGCGACCGCGCCGCATTGTTTTGGCTGCACAGCGGGGGCGGGGTCGAGTTGCGGCGGCGCGCTCGCTTAAGCATCCGCTGCGAAAACTAACCGAGTGCTATCCGAGTCTATCAGAGAATCCATATAGAACTCTTCGTCCCCGGACAGCGAAATCTTCGACTCCACGTGGCACCGATCCCGCGAATTCGAATGCCCTGCGGCCCTCCTGTATGCGCTCCACACACGCGTCGCAGCAGAACTGCCTCGACGCCCCGGAAGGCTTCGCGTAGCCTCAACTGCGAGGGGGCTTCGCCCGGGCCACCCGTGGAGTCCACTATGCCTTCGTTCTCGACCACTCTTTACATGCGGACAAGCCGATCGATTTCGCTGCACTCCATGTTTCGCGGTGCCGTGCTCCTTGCGCTCGTTGGATTGATCTCCGGATGCGCAAAAACGCCGGAACTCGCCACGCGTCTCGCAACCAGCGATCGCCTAGCAGAGGACAAGGCTCGTGACGTAGGACGCCGCCCCGCGGAAGTCCTCGCGTTCCTAGGAATCGAACCGGGCATGACCGTCATGGATGTGATCGCGTCGGGCGGGTATTACAGCGAAGTCCTAGCCGAAGCCGTCGGCCCGGACGGCCTTGTCTACGCGCAGAACATCGACTTCGTCTTGCAGATAAGTAACGGCGTGAACGAAAGAGCGATCAGCGCACGCCTAGCAGATAATCGACTTCCGAACGTGCAGCGCCTCAACGCCGAGTTCACAGATCTCGGGCTTCCAGCCGGAAGCGTCGACGTCGTCTTTACCGCACTCAACATGCACGACATCGTCGATGGCCGCGGTCCCCAAGCAGCCGCACAAGTCCTAGGCGCAATCCGCAAAGTGCTTGTCCCAGGCGGCACCCTCGGAATCATCGATCATGCCGGCGATCCCGGAAAAGATGCGCTTAACAAGGAACTGCACCGCATCGATGAGGCACGAGTCGTTGCCGCAGTTGAGGCGGCTGGCTACACAGTCGAGGCACGTAGCGGGTTGCTCCGAAACGTGGATGACGACCGAACAACGAATGTCTTCGTCTCGGAGATTCGCGGCCGCACCGATCGTTTTATCCTGCGCGCGCGGAAGACAAACTAACAACTCCTAGAACCGACCCCGAAGGACCGACACAATCATGACCATACGCATTGGAGTCGGGCTCGGGCTCGGCGGATTCCCCTTCGAAACAATCGACGCGTTCCGGCGCTGGCTTGATGTCTGCGAAACTTCGAATATCGACTCGATCTGGCACTCGGACCGTGTCGTGTCTCGCGAGCCCGCCTTCGAGCCCATGACTCTGCTCTCTGTCATTGCGGGCGCTACGAAACGCCTAAAATTCGGGACGAACGCCGTCGTCCTGCCCTTTCGCGACCCGGTCACCTTCGCGAGACAATGCGCGACGCTCGACTTCTTGAGCGACGGGCGTTTCCTTCCAACCGTCGCGATCGGCCGCGGCGATGCACCGGAGTGGGAAGCCACGGGGCGGGATCCCAAGGGCCGCGGCGCCCGTGCGGACGAGGCGCTGGAGATCATGACCCGCCTTTGGTCCGCCGAGAATGTTGACTTCCAAGGAGAACACTTCTCGCTCAAGGCCGCGACCATTAATCCGCGACCAAAGCAGCAACCGCTTCCTCTTTGGCTCGGCGGCTCCTCGAAGGCCGCCGTTCGCCGAACCGCACGCTACGGAAGTGGCTGGCTGGCACCCTTGCAGTCGCCCGCCGAAGCAGGTGTCACCGTCGCGGAGATTAAGGCTGAGGCGGCGCGCATAGGACGCCCGATTCCCGACGATCACTATGGCGCGACGATCCTCTTCAAGATTGGCAAACCCTCGGAAGATCAGCGCACAAAGGCTTCATCCGACACGAATCCAGCGAAGGCCGCTTATCAGCAAAGGCTGCAGAGCATCCAAGCAATCGGCGAGCCCGACGAAGTCCTCGCGCGCATCCGAGAATTCGCTGCGCAGGGAGTCACCAAATTCATCGCCATTCCTATGGCCCAAACCGAGGAGGAGATGATCGAACAGTGTCGCCTGCTCTCCTCGGAAGTGATTCCTCGCGCCAACGATTGATCGAGGCTCAGCCTCCTTAGTCCCACCCCAAGCGCCTCAATCGAGAATCGCGAGCACGTCCTCAGGCGGTCGACCAATCGCGGCACGCGCGCCCCGAATTAGGATCGGCCGCTCCATCAGAATGGGCGTCGACGTCATAGCCGCCCGCACCGCTCCCGAATCGGAATCCTTCGTCAGCCCGGCCTTACCGAACTCGGCCTGCTTCGTGCGCGTGAAGGCCAAAATATCCTTCCCAAGTCGAGTTCCGAGATCCAGGAGCTCGGCATCATCGAGGGGCGACTCAAGATAGAGTCTCGTTTCGAATGCAACGCCCCGGTCTTCGAGCAGCGCGAGCGTCTCGCGACTCTTCGAACATTTCGGGTTGTGCAGGAGCAGGATCGAATCATCAGCGTTTGGAAGGGCCAAGAAAATCCTCGAGGGAAGAGCGCCAGCAATCGCGATTCGCGGCGACGCTATTGATGATCGCGCTGAAGGCGATCCGAGTTGACAGTGACGAGCACAAAAATACGCGAATTCCGCCCGAAGCCTAGAGATTCGCGACGATTCGGGCGAGCCTACGGCCGAGACCAACCTTTAGGAGATTTGATGTCGTTGCTGCGATTCCTGGGACTCGGCGGGCCAACCGCCGGGCGCGATCAAGAACCTGAAAGCCTGGCGCTGCTCACGGGTCGGCTCGACAGCCTGCCCGCAGAAGATGCGCGCCTCGCGGCCGCTTTCGCGCTGCTTCTCGCCCGAGTCGCCGGCGCCGACCTGCGCACGGGGGCTGACGAGCGCGATTCTATGGCGGAACGCCTTGCCGCATTCGGCCAACTCGAAGCCGATCAAGCGAAGCTCCTCGTTGAGACCGCCGTCCAAGCCCTTGATTCTCACGGCGGAACCGAGAACCACCTGGTCGCCCGTGCCTTCCGAGATATGACGAAGCACGAAGAACGGCTCCGTCTTCTTCGATGTCTATATGCGGTCGCGGCAGCAGATGAAACAATTACGACCGAAGAGGACAACGAGATCTTCGGAATCGCGACAGCCATCGGTGTAGAGCGACCTGACGTGATCGCGCTGCGTTTTGAGTGGAAGGAATTCCTCGGAACCATGAAAGCGCTACCCCGAGAGCGGTGATCCGCTAGCGTCCGCCGCTTAAGAGGCTTAAAAGGGGTGACCAGAGATGGCGGCGCGGAAGAAGACGACAACGAAGAAGAAGGCAGCGGCTAAGAAG
>DGPZ01000084.1:823-12865 GCA_002390675.1 Deltaproteobacteria bacterium UBA4427 | reverse complement strand
GAAGCGAACAGCAAAGAAGGCAGCCAAAAAGAGCGCGAAGAAGGCTGCAAAGAAATCCGCCAAGAAGTCGGCAAAGAAGGCCGCAAAGAAGGCTTCAAATAAGAAGAGCGCCAATAAGAAGGCGAGCAAGCCCGCGGCAAAAAATTCGGTCGTGCCGAAGAGTTCTGGTGAACTCGTACGAACGCGAAACACCACGATCTCTGCACGGCTGCTGGGATCGGGGTCGAGCGCGGGTGGCAAATCGTCTTCAGGCGGCATTCAGCACAGCAACCCTGCGCGCGCAGCCATGTTGAAGCGATTGCTTCGGTAGACATACGCATTCGGTGCAGGCACCTTCTCAAAAACTCGCAAGAACCGACTAAGCATTGAATCGCCCCCGCGACCCAGTCGCCGGGGCGTTCGTGTTTCTGGAGTTTAAAACTCGTTCAGCCTGCGACCTCTGCTCGTTCGGAAAGCGCGGCGGTGTTCTCAAAGAGGAACTGGTTCGCAACGCTTGCGGAGAGGCGCTTGGTCTCTTTGAGAATCCCGCGCGGTTCGGGCAAGCCTTCCATATGGGGCCAATCCGAGCCGAATAAGACCTTCCCCGACCCCATACCAGCAATCACGTCCTCCAGGTCGTCTTCCCAAAACGGACTCATATAGACGTGCTTCTTAAGAAGCGAGACAGGGTCTTCCTTGAAATGCCACGGGTTGCGCTGCCTTGCTTGATCGAGATGATGAAAAAGATCACCAATAAAGCTGGAACCATTTTCGATCGAAGCAAGGCGTATATTGGGAAAGCGTTCGAACAGGAGGTCGCATCCGAGCGAGAAGAGATAGTCGCTCGCTGCGCGACCTAACACGAGATTCTTCACAGAAGGGCGTCGGCTCATCCCGATCGAAGCTCTTCCGAAGCCATCCTCGCAATAGCCATTGCTCGCGTACCCGGAATTCCCAGTATGGATCACCGCCGTAATTCCCGATTCATTCACACGCGCCCAGAAGGGGTCAAAGATCGGATCGCCCGGCGCACGATCTCCCGCCGCCGTGCGCGTCGCGGCGGGACGCATCACGAAAATGCGCGCATCCCGACGAAGCGCCCATTCGAGTTCGCGACACGCCCAATCAGGATCCGCCAAAGTAATATAGGGCGCAGCGAAAATTCGATCCTGATAGACGAGGCCCCAATCGTCCTCTAACCATCGATTGAATGCCTGAAAAAGAGCGCAGTTGGCGACCGGGTCATCCTTCAGGAGTTCCTCGTAAAGCACGCCCAACGTCGGAAAGAGCCAAGTTGCTTCGACTCCCTGCGCGTCCATCATCTCGAGCCGAGCCCCCGGCTCTCGGTAACACGGCGGCTGTCCTTCGAGATTCCCCCGCATCAGATCCGCTGCGGGTTTCCCTTCAGGGTTCCCTCGGTAGTACTCGTGCAGCGAACCGGCGGGGCCAACAGGGTCGAAGAGTGGGTTGCCGACCGAATAGTCGACCTTGCCCCCAACAACATGACGCATCCGGCCCTCGATCTCGGCCCACCGAACACAACGGTCCTGCATCGACTTCGGGACGTGACGCGTAAATGCGTCCGGCGCTTCGTAGTAGTGATTGTCGCAGTCAAAGATTCGTGGGGTCGCACTCATGATGTGAACGATATCGCCCCCACAGAGAACATCGAACTCGGCCGTCCCTAGCACCCTGCACATCGGCCACAGCTCTCCTGCGCTACCCTGCGGGTATTGCACGAAGCGCCATTCAGAGCGTCGTGTATTTCATAAAGGGGGCAGTATGCGCAGCTTCGATTCATCGCGAGTCAGCAGCTCACAATTCGCGGAGATTTTCATCGGCGGCAAATCGTTCATCCCGGTCAACCTACTCCTCACGCTGCCCCTCGCTCTCGCGCTCTCGCTCGCACTTTCCTTGACGGGGTGCGCCGCGTTCAGCAGCTCAAACAGTTTTTCCGAGTCGAGCGGTAGCGTCTCAGAATCCGTCGGATCGTTTTCAGATTCGTCGAGTTCTTCGAGCGGCGACGACGCGGAAGCATTCCGTGATGAACTTCGCGCTTACGTAGTCGCAGCACTCACGCGAGAGCAAGATCCAGAAGCACTACGACGAGGCGTGAGTGAAGTCGCACTCGGCCATGGAATCACGGACTGGGAAGCGGTCGATGGCACATGGCTCGCGATCCATGAGGGACTTTCCGATGAATCCATCGACCTAACGGACGAAACGCGACTCGACTACGAGCGTGCTCTCGGTCTTCTCAGTCGTCTAGGACGCTCGCCTTCCCCGGCGCCCGTACGCTCAATTCCCTGACGAGCCAGACCTCCTCGAACTGCGCCTAGGAGTGCGCTCAGGATCCGTGCGAATTCCAATCCGTTCTGACTCCAAGCTCGTATTCAAGCTCTTTTGCGGGCTCATCGTTAGTTGTATTGCGCAGGTGTCCCTCGCCTCCGGTTCCGCGCTCTCCGTCGAGCAAGACCCACCCTCTCCATCCGCCGCAGCATCCACCGCACCATCCCCAATCGAATTTTGGACGCTCGAACCGAACGAAGGGCAGTCCGCCGGAGGCCATAGTGCCCTTCGCTTAGGCGAGTGGATCTACCATGTCGAGCATCGAGGCGATGGGCTCCTGCAAGATCGGCGCGACTCACGACGTCGCTTTGAATCAGCCTATCGCGGCCGCGACAACCGCAGCATCGATGTCTTGCAGCTCGACCTCACGCCCCTCGAGGCGCGCAGTCTCGTACGCTTCCTCGACGCCCGCCTTCTCGATCGGCGACTTCGCCTTGATGCGCTTGAGGAGTGGAACGAGGATCTGCGCTGGCTCGACCTTCAGTACGATGCATCCGCCGCGAGCATAAGAATTCCTGGGTTGGCGCTTCTCGAGCCCTCCGACTCGCTATGCGAGACATTCGCGCCACACGGAGTCCTTCCCTTCGCGCCAGACGCAATCGCGGCGCCACTCGCCGAAGCGAGAAAGGAACGCGCACTCGCTCTCAAATCGGCGACGAGGCACGGCTCCGAGGCGCGCCCGAGCCTTCGCCGGCTCACCGAATCAACCGGGCTCGTAAGGGCTCTTGAAGCACTCAAGGGGTGCAGAGCGATTCAGCCATCGAGGCTCGTACGACTCGAAGAGAGCCACGCGATCGACGAAGCAGAGCTAGAGACGTGGCGATTAATCGAGAAACAGCTCTGGAGCGACATCCGCCGCCTCATAGCAAGTCAGCGCCCAGATCGCGGCCTCGCCCTCATTCTGAGCTGGGCACGCTGGCAGGCTGTTCAAGCCACCCTTCGCGGGCGCTACGTCTACGTCGTAGATGGATTCGCCGAAGCAAACGCGTCGGATCAAGTGACCACCGATGCCCTCAATGAAACATGGCGCGCAAGCCGAATAGCCCAGCTCTCGAAACGCATGGAGCGCGCTAGAACGTCTCTACGGGATTGGAACCAAGGCCGCGGCCCTCTCGAAGCGGAACTCGACCGGCTTGAGCGCGCCGCACATGACATCACCCATGAGAGGACTCGGTCAAGACATGGCCGGCCCCACGCAACCGGGGCGCTGTCTTCCACGCGCGCACTCGAGCGGCCCGTCGCGAACGCCATCGCCCCATGGCCCAAAGACGTCGACTTTGACCTTCTCCAGAAGCGCCGCGCCTTCGTGATCAGAAAACGCGATGAACTTCGCGAAAGCCTCTCCGCCGATCTCAACTACGCGCTCCTCACGCGGAATTGCGTCACCGAGCTTCTCGTCGCGCTAGATCAAGCCCTAGACCAGCCGTCGGACCCAAAGACGGGAAACCGCCGCCCTTTCGCCTCCGCGAGACGTCGCGCTCCCTTCAGCGCTCTGGCATTCATTCCCGCGGTCGCTCATCAGACCGTTGCTAGGGCCACAACCATCCGCGAACAAAGTCGGCTTCCGAGCATTCGAGAGTCCGCGATCCTTGAAGCGGAGCAACGAACCCCCTTCCCCCTCGGCATTCGCCTTCGCGAAGCGAATACCCTCACGTCCCGGTTCTACCGCCCCCATAGGGAAGACTCAGCCTTCCTATTCTTCGCGAATGACTCGGTCTTCTTCCGCCCCGCAGCCGGTCTCGCGAACCTCACTGCCGCGCTCGGAACGGGAGTTGTGGGCATATTCACGAGCCCCGTCGATCACGGACGGCTCTTTCAACGTGGCGCAAAGGGCGTTTTCATGAGTCTTCCCGAGCTTTTCTTCGTCAGCATTCGGCGAGGCAGCTACCCCGTCTCGCCTCTAATTGAGCCCTAGATCCTAGAGCGAGCAGTATCCAAAAGGGAGCGGCGTAGCTGTCAGGGGTATCAAAGTTGGAATTGCGTTCAGCAGATTCCAGACCCCGGAGAGGCCGGTGCCAAAACAAAGAAACCCCGGTGAGTGAACTCACCGGGGTTTCTTTGAATCACGTGGAGGAGAGGATTACTCCTCGTCTTCGTCCACCAGCTTGCTCTGGAACTTCTTCTTGAGCTCGATCGTAGTCTCGGCAGGAACCGGTGCGTACTTGTCGAATTCCATGGAGAACTCGGCCTTGCCCTGCGTCATGGACCGAAGATCCGTCGCGTAACCAAACATCTCGGAGAGCGGCACTTCGGCGTCGACCACCGAAAAGCCCTCTTCCTCGGTCGATCCGACAATCTGACCACGTCTTTGCATAATCGTCTTGAGAATCGAACCCTGGAATTCCGAGGGCCCTTCGACTGAAAGCTTCATGATCGGTTCGAGAATCTGGGGCTTGGCTCGTCCGTAGAACTCGCGGAATGCGCCCTTGGCTGCAGCCTGGAAGGCCATCTCCGAGGAATCCACCGCATGAGCGGCGCCATCGTTGAGTTCGATCTTCATGCCGATGACCGGGAAGCCAATCAAGCGCCCCTTATCGAGCGAAGCCCGAAAACCCTTCTCAACTGCGGAGATGTATTCCGTCGGAATAGAGCCACCCTTGATCGAGTTCGAGAACTGGAAATCCTTGTCGCCCTCGTCGTCGGAGCCGATCGGTGACACGACGCCCGCAACCTTGCCGTACTGACCAGAACCACCCGACTGCTTCTTATGCGTGTAGGAGAAGTCGGTCACCTTCGTGATCGTTTCGCGGAACGCCACCTGCGGCGCACCCGTCTCTACTTCACATTGATACTCGCGCTTCATGCGCTCGACGTAGACCTCGAGATGAAGCTCGCCCATTCCGGAGATGACGGTCTCGTTCGATTCCTTATCGACTTCAGATCGGAACGTCGGGTCCTCGCGAACGAAGCGACCTAACGCCTTACCCATATTGTCCATCGACTTCTGATCGATCGGCTTGATCGAGAGCGAGATCACTGGATCCGGGACATGCATCGACGTCATGGCAACGTTGATCTTGCCGTCCGTGAACGTATCGCCCGAGGCACAGTCGACACCGAAGAGCGCGACGATATCGCCGGCGTTCGTGTCATCGATGTCCTGCATTTCGTCCGAGTGCATTCGAATAAGTCGGCCGACCTTCACCTTTCTACCCGTACGCATGTTGTAGATCGTGTCGCCCTTCTTAAGGACTCCCTGATACACGCGGATATAGGTGAGCTGTCCGTAGCGACCATCTTCGAGCTTGAATGCGAGCAAGACGAGCGGCTTGTCGTCGTCCGTATTCACTTCGAAATCGGCTTCGTCGTTGTCGAGATCGACGGCCATATTCGTAACCTCCGTCGGATTCGGGAGATAGCGAATGACCGCGTCCATCAGCGTCTGCACGCCCTTGTTCTTGTACGCAGAGCCGAGGAACACCGGCGTAAGATCCATAGAAAGCGTTCCGGCTCGGATCGCATCCTTGATCATCTCTGTCTCGACGTTCTCTTCGAGCATGGCCTCCATGAGTTCATCGGAGAACATCGACACCGCGTCGAGCATCTTCTCGCGGTATTCGTCCGCCTGATCCTGCAGGTTCGCGGGGATCTCTTCGATCCGAATATTCTCGCCGTTGTCGCCGTCGTAGTAGTACGCCTTCATTTCGACAAGATCGACAACGCCTTCGAGATCATTCTCGAGGCCGATCGGGATCTGGCAGAGGACAGCGTTATGCGAAAGCTTGTCGCGGAGCTGGCCGGTCACCTTGAAGGGGTCCGCGCCCGCGCGATCGAGCTTGTTGATGAACGCCATACGCGGAACGTTGTACCGCTTCATCTGACGATCCACGGTCATCGACTGCGACTGCACGCCGGAGACGCCGCACAGAATCAGGATTGCGCCATCAAGCACGCGCAGACTTCGCTCCACTTCGACGGTGAAGTCGACGTGGCCGGGCGTATCGATGATGTTGATCTGGTTGTTTTGCCACTCGCAGTACGTGGCGGCGGACGCGATCGTAATGCCGCGCTCGCGCTCAAGCTCCATCGAGTCCATCGTGGCGCCAACTTCGTCCTTGCCGCGCACTTCGTGGATCGCGTGAATCTTTCCTGTGTAATAAAGGATGCGCTCGGTCAGGGTCGTTTTCCCTGAGTCAATGTGTGCGCTAATTCCGATATTTCGGACCTTCTCGATATCTCCGAGCATCGTGTCTTCCTTCGAGCGACTGGGCCTTGCCCATCCTGGGGCGGGTAGCCTGCTTCGCTCCGCTCTTTCTTTGAGCAGTCTCGTGTTACGCGTAGACGCCCGGAATCGGACGCTAGGCCTTCTAATTATTTTAGTGCCGTGTGAATGCGTGGCCCGTTACGCCACTAACGTGTTGGCTCACGTCGCTTCTTGCCGATCCCTTACCCAAGAGCTGCTGAGCTCGTGGGCCCCTTACGACCAACCTCTACACTCACTTGCGTCACCCAGTCATTTACGGGCGTCACATGCGAGGGTTTGGCAGATCCGAACAATGCTCGTAAAAGCATCCTGTGCGTCTTGCGTGGAGGTCCGAAGCAGAGACGACGCTTGTGCGCGCGGACGACTTCGGCCACTGAATCCGGTCGGGGGCGGGACGGGTTCAGGGCGCGCAAATTAGCGGAAAGGCAGGGAAAATCGAGCCCCCGTTTTCGATTGGGTGGTCTATCGCCCCGCAGGGCCATCGGATCCGATCAGGAATCGGCTCAGCGACTCCGTGTCAGCTGAGCTGATCGCCCGCCACCAGCCCGGAATTCTTCGCCGCAACTTTCCCGTCAGAGCCGCGAAGCTTCTGGATTCGAATCGATCCGCCCGAAACCGCCAAAACGAGTCCAGCCTCGTCGACGCCGAGCACGGTCCCCGCAGCCTTTCCGGAATCTGATCGAGATTCGATCGCGCTCCCGAAGAGCCTGATCGGTGCTCCGTCGCGGAGCAGCCATGCGCCCGGCGCCGGATCACAGCCGCGAATCCGACAATCCACCGCCTCAAGTGGCTGCGAAAGATCGATTCGCGCCGCCTCATCATTCATGAGGCCCTGAAAGCTCGCGCCCTCTTCGCGCTGCGGAGTCAGCGTCGCCGTGCCCTCCCCAATCGCAGCGACCGTCTCGACCATCCCCTCAACGCCCATCGGATAGAGCTTGTCGAAATACAGCGAGGCCATCGTATCTGTCGCCTCGATCGGCACGCCCGCCCTCTGCAGGTAGAGCGGACCCGTATCGACGCCCTCATCGGGCTGAAAAATCGAGATCCCCGACTCCGTCGCGCCCTCTATGATCTGCCACGTCAACGCGGCCCCTCCCCGGAAAGCAGGCAGGATCGAGGGGTGAAAACACACCGAGCGAAATTTTGGTGCATCTACGATTTCCGGCGGCAGGATCACGGTCGTAAAGGGGAGAACATTCAGATCGGCCCCGAGCGCGAGATATTCGTCGACGCGCTCCTGAATCGCCGCACCCTTTCGCCGGTAGCCCTTGTACCGAAATAGCGGCCAACCCTTGGCTTCCGCCTCCGCTGCGAGGGGATCCGGACGACCTCCGCCGTCCGGAGGCACGTGGACCCCGACGATTTCATGGCCGGCTTGCGCCAGCCGGGTGGTCACATCGCGCCCGAAGGGCGCCTGTCCAAAAATCGCGATCTTGAGCGGCATGCATTCGACGGTAACACGCTCCTCGAGTCGGTACTCTCGCGAGATGCCTTCTGATGATCCTTCTCTTCCGAGTGATCCGCCTAGCGAGAGCGGCGCTCCGGCACCCGTCGACGGAGTCGTCGATCCTGCATTCCGCGTCGTCGAAGAAGCTTTCCGTGAAAATTTCCGCAGCCGCGATGAAGTCGGCGGCGCGGTCTGCGTATTTGTCGACGGAAAGCCCGTGGTCGACCTTTGGGGCGGCTACGTCGATCGCGCACACACGCGCCCGTGGGAACGCGACAGCTTGGTCAATGCCTACTCCGTCGGCAAAGGCCTTACAAGCATGTTAGTTCTGTCGCTCGTCGAGCGCGGCGAGCTTTCGCTTGATGCCCCGGTCTCAGCACGATGGCCGGAGTTCGCCGCCGAAGGCAAAGAGCACACGACTCTCCGCATGCTCCTCTCTCATCAGGCCGGTCTCCCAGGTGTCCGCGAAACACTTCCCGAAGACGCCATGCTCAACTGGGACACGATGTGCAGCGCCCTCGCGAGTCAAGCCCCCTACTGGGAGCCCGGGTCCGCACACGGCTACCACGTAAATACCCACGGATTCCTAAATGGCGAAATGGTGAGAAGAGCATTAGGCGAAGGCTCCTTCCGCGACGCCTTTCAAGATCGAGTTGCCCGGCCGCACAATGCCGATTTCCATATTGGCCTACCCGCATCACAACACGCTCGCGTCGCACCCATTGTCGAGGTGCCACGACCTCAGACGACTGAGAAGATCAGTGCCCTCGAAATGGCCAAAAAGCATTTCGGCAGTGGCGACCCGGAAACCGACGCCATGCTCGCTTGCATCTACTTCAATCCATCCGGCGTGTCCGGCTTCGGAATTGCCAACACTCCGGGTTGGCGCAGCGCTTCGATCCCTTCGACGAACGGACACGGGACCGCTCGCGCAGTCGCGAGCCTCTACGACACCTTTATGACCAAGGACGTGTCCGAGGGCGGATTCGTTGGAGAAGGCTTGCGTGCAGAAGCAACTTCGATCGTTTCCGACGGAACGGACCGCGTCCTCCGCAAGCCGTCGCGCTTCGGCCTCGGCTTTCAGCTCTCCCAGGCAACCCGCCGCATCGGCGGCGGAGAGCAGGCATACGGCCATTTCGGCTACGGCGGCACCCTTGGGTTCGCAGACCCAGAAAGCGGTGTGGCCTTTGGCTACCTGATGAATCGCCCCGGAGAGCGCTGGCAAACGCCGCGAACGAACGTGCTCGTCGAAGCGGTCTACGAAGCGCTGGGACGAACTATTCCGAGCGCCCAGAGCTAAGCATAATATGCCGCTCGCCCGCACATTAGGCGCGCGTGCGAAACCGCTTAAATGTCGACGTTCGACCGGTCGCTAATCGTGCCCGCAGGCTTTGCCGGCGAACCGACCGCCAGCGTATGTGGCGGAAGCGATTTATTCACAAGCGAACGCGTTCCGACAACACACTGTTCGCCGATCTCGACGCCGCGCAAAACCGTGCAGTCCGACGCAATCCAACAATGGTCCCCTATAGTGACCGGTTGAATCTGTTCTTTCCGGTCTACTGCCAGATCGTGCTGATCCGCATCAAAGACCCGCGACCCAGGACCGATCCAAACGCGGTTCCCAATCGACAAAGTCGACTTCGCGCTCAAATGACAGCCGTTCAAAAATCCCTCGCGGCCGATTGTTATGCGCGCGCCCGGAAAGGCGAAGATGATCACAGGACCCAAATCGGAACGCAGCCAAGTATCCGCATCAATCTCCACACTCGCGCCCTCGGCGACGGAGATGTGCACGCCGCGGGCGAGTCGCTCCGTATAGACGCGCGGACCGATAGACAAATGCCCGCCGGGAGCGATCGCAAAATGAGACGACGCGAAGTTCGTACTCGATTCGGGGTCGAGGGAGAGGCCGGGGTTCTCGGCCAGGCGACGACGCAATCGAAACCGGTCGTAGGCCTGGATCGTCTTCAGTCGCCAGCGCAGCGCGAGTGAAGTCACGGACTCATCTTCCCGTTAGTCGTCCGGCTCACTGCCCCGGAGCGGACTGACCTTCCTTGAGACGGAAGGTGATAAAGCCATGCGTCGGGTCGTAGGGCGAGAGGCCCACGGTCACGCGATCGCCAGGAATCACGCGGATACGGAAGCGGCGCATGCGCCCTGAAAGCTGAGCCGTTACCTGCTGGCCACTCTCGAGCGTGATCTGATAGCGCCCCCCGCCGAGGATCTTATCGACGCTGCCGGTTGCTTGAATCAGGTCTTCACGTGACAAATCAGGTCAATCCTTCGCGACCGCTTCGAGCGCGGTGCATTCATCCCAGTACAAATTACTGGTTTCAGAGAGCGAGCAGGTTAGCAAACGGAATATGGAGCGGCGAATCGACCCTGTATTCATTCAATTTCAGATTTTCCGGCCCATCGGCCGTCCTGGCCCTTCCCCAGTTCCTCCATCTTGCTAGCCTCGCGCGCCCGCGGAGAGGTGGCGGAGTCCGGTCGAACGCGCTTGATTCGAAATCAAGTGTACCTTCACGGGTACCGTGGGTTCGAATCCCACCCTCTCCGCCACTCCGTCTTCCCGAGCGGAGACTTCCACCGAACAGAGTCGGTCGGCTCGAAAAAGCACGCGATTTCGCGGGGCTTCGCCCGACGTAAGGTCATTGCCACCCTAGTAGCTCGGGCGAGCCGCGTGCGGCGTGAGTTGGAGTTCGTGACTCCAGCAGGATCGATCCTGCGTATGCAGGTAGTAGTAGGCATCGGCGATCGCGGCTGGATTCATGATCATCTCCGGATTCGCTTGGGCGAAGGGTAGAGCGCGGGTGCCCGGAGAATCGATATATCCGTCGATGATCACGTTCGCCACGTGGATCCCGTGCTCCGAGTATTCCTCGGTCAGGACTTGGGCCAGCGCGCGCGTCTGTGTCCGCGGGTAGTAAAGGGACTCTCCGGTTCGCCGCTTGCGTCCGCGAAGCGAGGCCGGGTTATTCGTGATGAGAAACGTCCCCTCTTGGCGCTCACGCATAGGTGCGAGCGCTGCCTGCGCCACAAGGAAGGGTCCGCGGCTCGCAAGATGCTGCGCGGTTTCGAAAATCTCGAGCGGCACGTGCTCGAGCAGCTCCTTATCCTTGGGCAGGTCGCGCCCGTCAAGGTATCCCGCGTTATAGATCACGACGTCCGGATCCCCGACACTCGCCCGCACGCTCGCAAAGGCCTGATCGATCGACTCGCGCGAGACGAGATCGAGCTGGATGGTCGAGACTTCTCCGCCCCGGGAGCGAATCGAGTTCTCAAGTTCCGCCGCGTTAGGCGCGTGGCGGGTCGTCAGAACAACGTGATGCCCCTCTGCTGAGAATCGTTCTGCCAGAGCCCCGCCAAGTCCCCACCGAACGGAGTCGGACAACCCAGAGCCGTCGATCTCGCCACCGTGGGCGAGCCGCGTGTTGCGGCCATCGGATTGCCATTTCGAAGTAGCCCCGATAATCATCGTGACGGGCGTCCGCTTGCCAGCAACCGCTCCTTCTTCGTGGTCTTGGCTGGCCTTCGTTTTCGTCATGGCTTCGCTCCCTCAGATTCTGGCGATGATGCCAGAAAAGCTTGGGAAACTCGACGCGGTCACGACTGGTGGCTCAAGTGGGGGATAGGAACTTCAAGCCGCGTTTGCAGCACACTCGATATTAGGCCGACAACTAGTCTCCGATGGAGGTACTCGGCCCCTTCTTCGAAGATTGGGCCACCGGAGCAGAGTGCTCCGCGTCAGGATCGGTGTTTAAATTGACCGGTGAGCTGGTCTGCCGAGAGATTAGTAATTGTCGGGCCCATCTTCGGGTGCATCGGCTTGTGCCCTATCGAGGGACCGAATCCCTTCCTACCAGCTGGGAGTGTGTGGTTGGGGTTGGCCACGCTGGCGATCGATTTTTCTCAGACGGGCGCTGGTTCACTCTAGAGACGAGTGGCCCGGCTACTCCGTCCGCCGCCATTGAGTACTCGGCAGCAGAGACTTCCCGATTGGGATTGAAACGGCTACGCCGCTAGTGTCGGACGGCGTTAATCCTATGGACGGAAGTTT
>DGPZ01000084.1:0-756 GCA_002390675.1 Deltaproteobacteria bacterium UBA4427 | reverse complement strand
GCCTACGCGCTTCCAATGGCCGGTTTCTCGGCCGCCACGGCGACGCTCACGCTCTACCTGCTCAAGTACAGTGTCGATGTGTTGCTCGTCCCGCCCGCGGCGATGGGCACCATCTTTATGTTCGCGAGATTGTGGGACGCTGTAACGGACCCAGTGGTGGGCCAGTGGTCGGACCGAACGAGCACCCGCTGGGGCCGTCGCCGCCCATGGATGGTGGCCGCTTCGGTGCCGATCCTGATCACCCTGGTGATGATCTGGTCCCCGCCAGCAGAGTTGCACGGCTGGCTGCTGGTGGGCTGGATGACGGTGGGCCTGCTCTTGTACGAAACCGCCCAGACGGCATTCGTCGTTCCCTATGGCGCGCTCGGCATGGAGATCACAGACGACCATCACGAACGGACACGGCTGTTCGGCTGGCGCCAGATGATCGGTGCCCCCGGCTTCCTGCTGGGTCTCGGGTTTGTGTTCGTGATGCGCACCGCCGAAGAGCCGCGGGAGGTTGCCCGGGTGCTGGCCATAGCGGGCGGTCTCCTTGTGGCGGCGACGGCGTTATTCGCCGCCTGGAGAATTCGGGAGCGAGACGATTTTAGCGGCCGCGGAGGCGCCAATCTCTGGGGGGCGATGCTTGACGTTCTCCGCAACCGCCACGCGCGGCTACTCTTCATTGTGTACGGGATTGAGTCGTTCGCTGCGGGAAGCATCGGCGTGATGGTGCCTTTCATCATGGACGATGTACTCGGCCGCTACGACCTGCAG
>DGPZ01000017.1 GCA_002390675.1 Deltaproteobacteria bacterium UBA4427 | reverse complement strand
GATTGTCATATCGGTACTTAGCGGCGGTAGGGAAAAGGGGCCTCCTGTTTCCTACCCTCCGCCAATGTCGAAAGTCCACGAACCTTCCAGATCCACCCTGCCGACGAGCGAGGAGTCCAATGCCCGCTTCGTCGAGTTCAATCAGGAGATGGCGCAACGTCTACGAAGCGCCTCTCTCGCCGGATGGTGGGCCGAGCGCGTCGCGCTCACTCCGAATAACATTGTTCTCAAGACGGATATTCGTGATCTGACCTACGCCCAGCTGGACGCTCTTTCTGACCGGGTCGCCCGGTCGTTAGAGGCTTCAGGCGTAGAGCCCGGTAATGTGGTGTCCATTCAACTGCCATCAAGTGCCGCATTTCTCACGATCATTCTCGGCGCGAGCAAGCTTGGAGTGCAGATTTCGTTGCTCAGCCCGAGTCTGCGTGGGCGCCCGCTCCGTCACGCGCTTGAAGAGATTCCTCCTCGACTTATCTTTTTGACGCCTTCCGCTCACGCCGCGATACGAGAAATCCAAGGCTTTGAAATGCCGGTGATCGTTGAACTCGAAGTCGCTGCAAGCGTTCCCCTCTCGCCGGACGACTCTGCGCTCGGAGTCGTCGAGGAGTGGGTGGCGGACCTCGATGTGTACGCGGGGACCGCTGATTGGTCTCCGGCCGGCCCGACTCAGGACCCTGCCGAGACGCTCTTCTACATCTTTACGTCCGGTACGACGGGCCTGCCGAAGGCGACGCAATGCAGTCATGCTCGATACGTCGCGGGTGCGACTTCCGAGGGCGTGCTTTTTCGGATGGAAGAAGGCGACTGCATGTATGTCTTCCTGCCGATGTTCCACATCGCAGCGCTCAGCTCCCTCGGTGCCGCGCTTAGCGTTGGGGCCTCGGTCGCAATTCGCCCACGGTTCTCCGCTTCTCGATTCTGGGTGGACGTGCGCCGCTTCTCGGCGACTCAATTTCAGTACCTAGGCGAGATCATCCGCTACTTGCTCGCAAAACCCCCAAGCGAGGGTGATCGCTGCAGCTCGCTAAAGGCCATTCTCGGCGCGGGCCTCACCAAAGAGAACTGGTGTGCTTTTGATGAGCGGTTTGGGCCGCTGCGGGTTGTCGAGTCCTACGGTTCCTCCGAAGGCGTAATCGGAATCATCAACTTGGATGGTGTTCCCGGCTCCGTCGGAAGGCCTCCCAAACCACTCGCAGATCGCCTGCGTCTTGTGAAATACGACCGCACTTCAGACGAACTTCACCGAAACGCAGCGGGGCGCCTTGTTCAGTGCGCGAAATCTGAGGCGGGTGAACTGATCGCTCGCCTCGAAGATCGACGCGAGTTCGAAGGTTACTCCTCCGAGGAGGCTACGCGGTCGAAGCTTCTCGAGAACGCCTTCGATGATGGGGACCTCTGGTACCGATCAGGCGATCTTTTTCGTGAGGAAGAGGGTTACTTCTATTTCGTAAGTCGCCTCGGCGACTCTTATCGATGGAAGGGCGAGAACATATCGGCGATGGAGGTTATGCACGCGATCTCAAGCTGTGACTTCGTTGCGCATGCCACGGTCTATCCTGTGCAGGTCCCTGGCCACGAAGGCAGCGCGGGCATGGCGCTGGTTTCGATCCTCGGAGATCAGGCCTTCTCCGGAGAGGCTCTTTTTGCAGCGCTCGCGGCTGAACTACCGCTTCACGCTTTCCCGCTCTTCGTTCGGGTGGGTGATGGGCAGAGTGTATTGACCGATACATACAAACTCGGGCTCGCGACGCTGAAGGCGGAGGGCTATTCGCTCACCATCGACGACCCGCTCTTTGTTCTAGCGGCCTCTAAAAGTTGCTATGTGCCATTGAACAAACAATCACTCACGGCGGTGGAATTGCCGCCCTTTGGCCTCTCGTAGGCGCCCCGGGAAGGAGATAAAATGGATCCGAGAGCCCCGATTATCTTTGGCGTGGAAGAGGTGAATGGTGCGAACGATGCATGCCAACCACGGCGGCCATCGCTGCCCCGACGAGTTCCTGCAGGGGTGATTCAGCGACGACCTTTTCAAGCCGTAGACATTCGCGACAGCCCGGCCCTATCTCCGGTGCGGAAGGACTTCGATGAGCCAGCACGACGATAGTTCAGTGCCTTCAGAAGAAGCGGCGAACTCCTTCGAGGCGCTGCTTCAGCTCGCCAAGCAGATCGATGCTGGGGACGCAGGGCGCGAAACCTACGACGCCACGACCAAGGCTCTCGTTCGCTGCCTCGACCAGGACTCGTCGGAGCCCGAGGCGCCTAACGGATACCGGCAGTGGCCGCCGTCGGCCAAGCATGCGCTGCTGACCAAGCTGTTGTTGCAATCTAGCGACGTGTGGGACGGCAACGTCTTCCTCCACGCGGTGTGCGGGTTCGCATCCGCCAACGTCGACTGGGTCTTGCCGACGATCGCCGCAGAGCTGACGCCGGTCCTGAGGCCACTGCTCAAGAGCACGCCACCGCCCAAGGCTGCAGTGCTCGCCCTTGTGACTCTGCGTGAGTTCTTGCAGGACGAGTACCCTCCCGAGGAAGTCAGCGTTCTTCACCTAGCGCACTTCCATCGCTTCGAGCGGGAGGATGTTGCACTCCCCTACAACGTCATGTTCCTAGACCATCTATTCCATCGCAATCGCGAGGACCTTAGGAACAGCCAAGCGTTGTTGGGCACCGACATCGAGACCCTCCACCTCGCTGTGATGGAGTGGGTCACGGCCAGCGACTCGGCACTGCTCGGCAGCCGAGCGACGCTGGTGCCCACACTTAGCCAGCGGCTCTCGTCTTTGCCCTCGCGGAACACACACAGCCTGGCCGCGGCACGCGCGCTGCTGACGCGGCACTTGGAAGACCCGTCGCAACTCGCTGATGATTCCGCGCGCGAGCTGCTCGAGCGGCTGCAAGTCAAGCCAGGCTTCTCGGATGTCGTGTCGAAACTGGCGTCCGAACGTGCACGGCTAGTCAGTGCGCGACGCGGCCAGCAGAGCCGCATCCGCAGGGTGTTGATGGGCAAAAAGGCCTATCAGGCTGCGCATGTCGTTCGCAACGAGCTACGCAGCAGGCTCGACATCCGGCTGCCCGGCCGCCGCCGGCCTCGCGTTGCGCTGTGCGTCTCCGGCCAGCTGCGTGGATTCCGCACAGCGCTCGAAGCGTTCCGCAGCAAGCTGCTGCCGGGAATCGACTACGACACCTACGTGCACGCGTGGGAACACATCGGGCAGTCAGGGGCGGAGCCCGCGCGCTTCATGTTGCCCTTCGACGGCGAGACCTTCGTCGACGTCTATCGCAAGCACTGCCTCGACGCGGGGCACACGCAGGTCAAGGAGCGGTACCCTAAGCTATTCGACGTCCTGGCGAACAGCGGCACAGTGACCGAGGCCGAACTTCAACAGGCCTACGGCACCGAGCACGTGGTCGTCGAGAATGATCGCGAGGCCCGATTCGACGGCTGGTCCAACTCGTCGAAGATGCACTACAAGATCCAGGCTTGCTCGGAGCTCGCGCACGGGCAGGGCAAGGACTACGACCTGGTGATACGTATTCGCCCGGACATCATGCTCGGGTACGTCGGCTTCGGCTGGGGTGACTTACTGCACCGCTGCCGGTCGGAGTCATTGCTCTTCGCCGAGGCCGGTATGAGTTCGAACTACGCCCTGCCGATGATGGGCGACATCATCGCCATTGGTGTGCCAGAAACAATGCGCGTCTATGCGGGCACCTACGGCCTGCATCCGGAGCTCTCGGCACAAGGGCTCCTTAGCTGTCCCCCGTCGCCGGCGGGGCATGCCAGCCTGGCCTACAACTGTTGGCTACACGGGATTCGCGTGGAGAAGCTGGCGGTGAAGCTAGGCTCGCTCATGGATCCCCAATCACTCAGCAGTGCCACGATCCTCGACGCGGTCAGCCACGATGCCGCGTCACGCGACGACGCCTGGGACCGAAGAATGCTCGCGGCGGTCCGGCAGGACCTGCGAGCTTAGCCATTTCCGGCCGTGCCTTCGCTCTTGGGGCAGCGCGCGCTTGCCCTGCACCCACCGCTCAGCTGCCGTGCGCAGAGCCAGGGCTGAATTTCCGGACTTAGTAGCCGGATTGAGTTTCCGGATTTAGTTGCCGGGCTCAGTTGCCAGGAACTCTTCGTACTCCGCGGGCACGCCGCAGAAGATGACTTCGTGTGGCTCGATCACCGAGTAGCGCACGTCGGCGCCCGCATCGATCAAGCGGTTGTACATGGGTGCCACGTAGGTCTCTGCTCCGCTGGCACCGAGTGCTTCGACCTCGGCGTCGAAGAGTTTGCGAAAGCGCTGGCTGGAGCGGAAGTAATAGAGACCGGTGCAGCAGTATTCAGAGATCTGCTGCTTCTCCGCCGTGCGGACAACCCGCTGTCCCTCACCGTCGGCCGGGACCACGTTGCTCCAGTTCGCGCCGCTACCGATGAACGTCTCAAGGTATCCGTCGACGTCACCGACCTCGAAGGCCCCGGGGTAGCGAAAGCCTGACCTGAAGGTGTCGATGTTGAAGATGGTCAGGGGTTGGTCTTCATCGCTGCCCCCCTGCTCGATGGCGCCTTCGAGACCGCGCACCACAGTCTCGGCTTGGCCTGAGGTGGGAGCGTCGAGCATGACGACCTGATGTTGCTTGATTCCCGCCGTGCGCAGCTCGGCCTCAAGGAACTCTGCTGTGGGACCGATTTTCCGCGCGATGAAGAGAAAGGGCTCACTCGCGAAGTAGTCAGAGAAGCTCTCGACGGAGTGGCGAAAGAGGGACTTGCCGTGGGCCTCCAGCATGTATTTGGGCAGGTCGTAGCCCGCTTCGGTGAAGCGCCTCGACGCACCGGCCATCGGAATCACGATCATGGTGTGACCTCGAGGGAGAGCAACTGCTGATACAGGCGCAGCGCATTGGCCAACAGCGCACTCTGGGTCTCAGGCCGATCGGCGTGCAGCGGGAGCATGGAAATGAAGAGGTGAATGTTGGCAGCGAGTACGCCGCGCTCACTCAGTGAGGCATCATCGAAAAAGACCTCACGGAAAGCACTTTGGATCGAAGCGAGGTACTCACCGCCCTCGAAGGAGAGCGAGTAGTCGTCGTCGTCCACCGTGTGGGCACAGCGGCCCGCCATGACGAAGTCATACATGCCGATCACGGAATGGTAGAGCTTGGCGATGTCGTAGCGGGTGTCTCCGTAGAGAGTGAGCCGCTCCTCCGCATCCAGTCCGCGCGGGTCGATCAAGCGCACGGACTGAACGCGGCCATCGTGCAGGATGTTGCTAAAGCAGAAGTCGCCGTGGACGATACCCACGTCTTTGACCGTCGCAGGCGAGATGAACTCCGCGCTGTGTCGTGCGATCTCCTTGAGCGAAGGAGTAGCCACGCCCTCAAAGCGAAGTGGCCGGTCGATGTCGAATCCCGACTTGGCAAAGTCCGCCAGGCGACTGTTCGTCTTCGGCAGGTAGAGCGCGTCGAGCCGTTCAAGGTCGACGTCCGCTTCCACCGAGGCATCCTGAAACGCGGTGAGTACTTCGTGGCAGGAACGGAAAATGTGGCGCCAGGCCGGCCCGGGAAGTTGCCCGTGCACATAAAGGTCGCTCATGGGCAGCAAGTGCATGTACTCGATCGCGTACTCGGGCTGAGCGGAGTCTGAGCGGTCGTGCAGGAACTGGGGCAAGTAGATTCGTAACTCGGCGGGAAGACGCTGGAACCAGGCCGCCTCCGCCTGAATCTTGGCGTTCCATTCGCCACCCTTGGTCACCACTCGTGAAGCGATGGCCATACGGTTAAACGACCGCTCGGTCGTCATAACGGAGCGCGAACGGAAGTAGGTATTGATGTGGCCCAGGTCGAGCCAGGTCCCCTCACGCAGGCCTCGCAAGGGACGCTCTTCGGCGTAGAGGTACATGCCGCGAATGAAGTTGCCCCGCTGCTCAACGATCTTGCGGATCAGCAGACGTGGATCCGAGAACGCAAAGTATCCGGACAACACCCACTCGTCATCGCCGGCCCATGCCTGTCCAGCCTCGGCTTCGGCCTCGTCGGGCATGAGGCGGGCGCGCGGGTAGTAGCCCGCGTTCTTCGACTCCGAGACAGCATCCAGCTCGCCGTAGGGAAAATCGAGAAGCAGCGTATCGCCGTGGAGGATCTCAAGCTTCTTGTGGTCGCCGGGCGCGCAGTTCCAGCAATAGGCAACCGAAGCACCGAGCGTGAGTCCTGCTGGGACGACCAGCAGCTGAACGCCGCGCTCCTTGAGGTAGCGGCTGTCGTGCTCGCTGAGCTGGTAGCCCTCCGGCACGGACAGGTAGAGGTCATCAGTGCCCAGCGCTTGCACCTGGTGCTCGAAGACCCGGCGGTTGCCGATTGGCAGAAACGCCGGCGGCAGCCTGCCTATCTCGGTCATGAAGTCCGGCCCGATGTAGGCCGCAGAGGTGATGAGCTTCATGCGTTGCCGCCCTTGCCGTCCGGGTTCTCGCGTCGGAGCAGCGTCGTGATTTCATCGTGCGTCATCGAGGCGAACTCACTGGGACGGATGGACTTGTCATCGACATAGAATCCTTCGAAACCGCACCAGGGCTTGCCCACGACCACCTCATCATAAGGGACGTCGTGTTTGTCGAGCCAGGCCAAGATGATGGGCAGGCTGTGCACATTGATCAGGCCCACGTTGCCCTCGTGCGTGCGCATACTGCGGGCAGTGTGGATCGAGATGCTGAAGCCCTGCTCCCGGTATTCACGCAGCCGCTTGATGACTGCCATATTGGGCGGCTTGTCGTCGTAGGAACGCGAGGCGTCTTCCATGGTGAGCGTGCCGTCGAGGTCGATCACTATCTTCTTCATCAGTCCTGATTCCTCTGGAACGCCATGATAGCAAGGCAGCCCCTCGGGCTAGTTGCTGGGGGACGCCGAGTTCCGCCGGGGAGTTCATCCTCGAAACGAGCACATACACTAGCCCGACCTTCGGAAAGTGGAGGCCAGCCACGGCTGTTCCTCCCGCAGTTTGCCCGGTGGGCGGTAGTAGTGCTGATTGCCTCGAATCCGGCACCCTTCACATAGGCCTTCCATGCGGGCCATCGTGGTAGGCGCCGTAACGGTCGCCGTTGAACCCTCCCTCATTGCCGCTGGGGGTTCGAGGCGAAGAGCACGCCCCGGAGTCTCAGCGATTCGAGGAGTTCCTGGAGTACCCGCGGCAGCTCCTGGCCAGGCACTTGGAAGAGGCAGGCGTTGGCGAATACGCCGTCAAAGGCTTCCGCTGGAAGGTCGAGAGAGAGGAAGTCCTGGTGCAGCACAGGACGTACCGAGTGCTCACGCGCCAAGTGCACGAAGGCTCCGGCGCCGCCGAGCCCGGTGGGACAGTTTCCCTGCTCGGTTAAGTGGATGAGATCGCCCCCCCCGGCCGCAGCCGAGATCAAAGATCCGGTGGGGTCGAGAGCATCCAGCAGCGCGCCGAAGTACTTGCCCGTGAGCTTGGCCGTCGCTGAGTGCGCGGCTCTGCAGTAGGTTAGCCGGCTGCCCTCGCTAGCGCAGCCAATCCCGCCGCTGCTTCCGAATGAGGCTCGGGGCAAGTACCGTTCCCACGAGGCTACGCAGTGGTGCGTAGGGGTCGGTGGGGTAGTCGGCGGGGCTGGGCACCGGGTAGTCGAAGCGAGAGAAGTCTTCGGCGTAGTAGTCCGTGATCAGCTCGATATCCTCACAGGTCAATGTGACCGGCACCTTCTTCTCCGAGGAGTTTTTGTGCAGTACCTGGACATCCGGCTGGCTCGACTTCGTGACCTGGTCGATCCTCTCGATCAGCTTGTCGAAGCCGTCCTCGAGTTTGTAGATCTCCGATGACTCCGGGATCATTTGGCTCTGCGTCCGGATGTGGTTCTCGTAAACGCGTGGTTCAGACTTGGCGCAGCGCACCATTATGCGGAGCCAGTTCGAGAAGCCCAATTGCGACGTGCGAGAAGGCGCCGACAACTGGTAGCGGAACTCGCTAACGATGCGCTTAACGGGGTCACGCACGACGGCGAAGCAAAGGTCGATGTTCTCTGCGACGAACTCTTCCAGGTCCACGGCGCTCAGGTGTGTGATCGGCGAGATCAATCCGGTGCGCGGGATGTTCCGATGCTTGTTCCTGTCCGTCAGCATCAGATGGCCGAAACGGCGTGACAAGTAGTCCTCGACGCTCGTGCCCCCGGTCTTGGGCACATGGACGAAAAAGAGTTGAACTCCGTGGGAACAGACTAGGGGCATGGCTTCCTCGTGGTGTGGCGGACGCTAGTCACAGGCGGATCTGCGAACTCCTCAAATGTTTTGAGGTCGCTGCGGGGCTCGCAAAGCCGATCGAGTGGCCTTCGACGGGGTAGTAGATACCGTGGCACCCCCGGTAAGAGAGAATACGAGTGTATCTTCTTCACCGACGTAACCTAAGCCGTAAATTTGGAGGCAAGGAAGGGCTGCCGGACAGGCAGTTTTTCTCCCGGGAACGAAATCCGGAAGTAAGCCGACCCCATTCTTTTCCGCATCATCTCGCAGATTGGGTTCTCTGCCGGCCATCTCCTCGAGATCGCCGCGTGCGACCCCGCGAGCATCGAAGCGCCATGGAGGGCTGGCGAGCCAAGGAAGTCGGCGGTCGCCTCTTCGTCACCGTCGTGCTCGGTCCGACCCGCCCCTCCGGATTCAGCCGAGACTTCGACCCCGACGAGTCCGCCTCGATTGGCGGCTACGCGCACAGACGAAACTTCATGAGCTAGTTGGGCTGCCACTCGAATTGTGCGAGCTATGGCTTTGTAACAGGCATCTACGTCGTGAACGAAAAGCTCCCGCCCGTACCCCTCTGGTCGATGGTCAATGCCTTTCCAAACGGTGGACGGAAATGGGGACGACTGGACGCCTACTACACGTATGCACCGCCATCTCGACCGAAGAACGGGTCGATCATGACATACGGGCATTTTCTGGTTAGCGAGGCTCCGGAGCCGAACGTCGCCCGAAACG
>DGPZ01000203.1:27702-35359 GCA_002390675.1 Deltaproteobacteria bacterium UBA4427 | reverse complement strand
GGGAATTTTCGATTCGACTGAAAGCCGGCCGAGAGAGCTCAGCCGGACAAGCCCCACTTCAACAACACCGCGGAGGCTCGTAAAGCGATTTGGCTGGCACGATCGGAATCATTCAGGCCCGCATGAGCTCAAAACGGCTCCCGGGCAAGATCCTCTGCCCACTCGGTGGGCACGCGGCGCTCAACGTCCTTGCGAACCGACTCTCAAAGGCTCGGGTCGACGAATGGTGGCTCGCCACCACAGGAGAGCCGGAGGACGACGTCACCGAGGCATGGGGTTTCGAACTCGGGCTCCGCGTCTTCCGTGGACACGCGACGGACGTTTTATCCCGCTTCACGACAATTGCAGCTGAAACCGGCGCGGACTGGCTCGTCCGAGTGAAAGCCGACAATCCTTTCCTTGACGAACGCTGTGTCGATCTCTTGGTTGACGCGCGGGACTCGAGTGAATGCTCCAAGCAATCTGACCTGCTGCTGCTTCATGGCGGGCTCTTGGTCGAAGACGAAGACGGGCATAAACCGGCTCCTCGGCTGCCCGTCGGTTATGGCGTCGAGCTCCTCCGCAGCGATGCGCTGGCGGTCGCCGCCAGGGAGATTCCCGAAAACGAGCCGCACCACAGAGTGCACGTGACTTCCTGGCTCGCCGCCAACGCAAAGAATCACGCCGTCCCAACGCCGCTCGACTGGCCGGACCGGCCTGACTGGCGATGGACGATCGACACCTATGAAGACCTCGCCATGGCACGAAGTGCCTTCCGCCTCTTTGGCGAGGACGCCCTGACGATTGACTACCCGAGCATGGTCGAACGGCTCGACGCCCATCCCGAAATCATCGGCATGAACCAGCACGTCGAGCGGAAGAAATTGTAGGAGGGATGAACCCTACGCACGGGTCTCTTGCAATGCCGAACAACCCATCGGCAAACTTCTCCGCATGGTCTCGTCGAAAGAGAGCTGGCGCGTCATCACAAAATTGGCGCCCGACGTTTATCATAGAGGGGGCCGGCTGCCTCGAACGCGTCTCCACCAGCCTCTCCGACAGCCGCATGTCTCTAGACCACGACGCGCTACCGGTCCTTCTTATAGAGGGCGTCGCGTATCTCGAGCCCAATACGCTCCCAGCTATCTCTCGGAGCGCGCGGAGCCCCTTCACACAATCGGCCGCATCGCCCGCCAGCTTCGGGTGAAGGCGCGGGCGCACTTCCTGCCGTTGGCATGGGAGTTTCTGCCCGGGGCGGATCCAATGGGTCGGCTGCGAGCGCGACGATCAATTGGGAGAGCTCCTCATTGATTGGGCCGACGAAAGTGTCGACGTCTCAGCAGAGGCACAGCTCGTCGACGCGCTCCCGACCCTCGATGCCACGGCGATTGACGCCTGAAAATGGCAACCCGCAACGAATTCTTCTCAAATGGAATCGAAGGTGAACCAGACGATCGCGGGCAGCGTCGCTACCATCTACCGCTAGCGCGGTCCCAGGGGCCGTACCTCGGAGGCTCGACCTTGTTCCCGCATTTATTTGGCTCTCGATTCGCCCCGCAGCTCACGGCGACAATGCTCGCGGTAGGCCTTTCTTTGGCTCCCGCAGCCCCGGTCTCAGCCGCAGAAAAGCTCGTCGAAGGCATCGCAGCGCAGGTCGGCGCCGAAATCGTCCTCGCTTCCGAGGTCTTCGAGATGTCCGGCCCAATCGAAAAACGCATGCGCGCTGCCGGAGCACCGGAGCAGGAGATCCTGACGCTCCGACGCGATGCACTCGAGCGGCTCATAGAAACGAAACTCCTCTCCAATGTCGTCGACCGACTTGAACTTAATGCCGACAGAGAGGAAATCGATGCGGCCGTCGAAGCAATCGCCACCGAGAACGGCCTAACGATCGAGCAGCTCCTAAAGAGCGTTACCTCTCATGGTCTGACTCTCGAAGAATACCGCGGCAAAATCAGAGGCGAAATCGAACGTGGCAAAGTGCTCAACGCTATGGTGCGTTCCCGAGTACAAGTGGAAGCAGAAGACGTCGAGGCGCTCTTTCAGGATCGATTCGGCAACCAGCCCGAGGGCGGTGAAGAAGTCTACATACGCCATTTGGTTGTCGTTCCTGAGGGTCGGTCCGCCACCACCTCAGGTCAGGCGTGTCAGATCGTCTCGGAGGCCCGCGCAGAAATCACCAGTGGCACCAGTGAATTTGCAGCCCTCGCTCAACGTTATTCAGATATGAACGCAGACCGCGGTGGCGATCTCGGCTGGATCCACCGCAAGGATCTCGCGGAATGGATGTCCAATGCCGTGGATGCAATGAAACCCGGCGAACTCTCCCGAGTGATCGAGATGCCCTTCGGCTGCAACTTGCTTCAACTCGTCGACCGAAGAGAATTTGAACCCGTCACGTTCGAGCAAGCTGCTCCCCAACTCCAAAACTTCATCTTCAACCAAAAGACCGAAATAGAATATTCGAACTGGCTCGATGTACTTCGCTCGCAGACCTACATCGACCGCAAGGGCGCCTTCGGTGGCTAGTGCGCCTTTTTGAGTAGTTCCGTCCATACGAAATCCTCGCAGGCATCCCTCGTGCGCGATGCACCAGCAGTTGCCGCTGGTTGGGCCGGGGAGGGCGATCGGCTCGCGAGAGATTTCGAGACCATCGCCGCGCTCGCCAAGAAGGGTGATCCTCAAGAGATCACGATCCTCGGAGCGCGCACGCATAACCTTCAGAACATAGACTTGCGTATTCCCCGCGACCGTTTCGTAGTCGTGACCGGACCGTCTGGCTCCGGCAAATCCAGCCTTGCCTTCGACACTCTCTATGCGGAAGGTCAGCGACGTTATGTCGAGAGCCTCTCTGCCTATGCGCGCCAGTTCTTAGAGCAACTAAGCCGACCCGACGTCGACGAAATCGAGGGCCTCTCTCCCGCGGTCGCCATCGAGCAGAAGAGCGTCGGACGTAGCCCCCGCAGCACCGTCGGCACGATCACCGAAATCGCCGACCACCTTCGCTTGCTCTACGCGCGAGCCGGCACCGCTTACTGTTGGAAATGCGATACACCCATTTCAAGTCAAGACCTCGACGAGATGGTCGACCGCGTGATGGCCCTTCCGTCAGGAACAAAAATTCAGGTGCTCGCCCCCGTTGTCCGTGGGCGAAAGGGCCAGTACAAAAAAGAGCTCGAACAGTTTCGACGAGATGGCTTCGTGCGCGCACGCATCGACGGCGAAATTCGCGATCTGGCGCTCGACCTCGAACTCGCGAAGGGCGCCCGACATGACATCGAGATCGCGATTGATCGCCTCGTTATTAAAGACAGCGTAAGGAAACGGCTCACCGAATCCTTGTCCACCGCGCTTCGCCTCGCAGACGATCTCGCTCTGATCGATGTGGTTGGGGAGGAGCCTCAGTGGCTCTCGCGCTCGGGCGCATGCCCGACCTGCGACAACTCATTCCCAGAAATTTCTCCTCGGCTCTTCTCCTTCAACAATCCCTTCGGCGCGTGCAAGAGATGCAGCGGCCTTGGAGAGACCGCTTTCTTCGACGCCGCGCGTATCATCCCCGACGACTCCCTGTCTTTGGGGGAGGGGGCCATAAGCGCGTGGGATCTGGATGAAGCCCGAGGCTACTACCGGCGACTGCTCGAAACCCTTGCCGAAGACTTCAAGTTCTCACTCGATAAACCGTGGGCCAAGCTGACGAAGAAGGTTCGTAAGCTCATTCTCGAAGGAGATGCGAGCTATGAGCTTGAAATGGAAGTCCCCGTGGCCGGCCGGAGACGTGGGCGCCGCAAGAAGCGAACGGAATCGATTGTTCGGGCCTTCGATGGTGTGTTAGGCGACCTCGAACGCCGACTCGAGACCGCGAGCGGTTCCTCGGCTAAAGCACTCGGGAAGTTTCAGAGCCAGCAAACTTGTGAAATGTGCGAAGGTGACCGCCTGCGCATTGAGGCCCGATTCGTGCGAATCGGACAGCATTCACTTCCTGCGCTCGCCGCGCTTTCGATCGATGAAGTTAAAACTTTTTTCGAAGAGCTGAGACTCTCGCCTAATTTGATGCGAATCGCTGATCGAATACTTGGGGAGGTACGCGAGCGGCTGGGATTCCTCAATCAAGTCGGTCTTGGCTACCTCACCCTTGACCGCCGCGCGGCCACACTTTCAGGAGGCGAAGCACAGCGCATTCGGCTCGCGACTCAAATAGGCGCACAGCTAATCGGCGTGCTCTACATCTTGGACGAACCTTCGGTCGGTCTGCATCCCAGAGACAACGACCGGCTCCTGGAAAGCCTCGAGTCGCTCCGCGATCTCGGAAACACGTTGATCGTCGTAGAGCATGACGAAGCCACGATTCGCCGAGCGGATCACGTCATCGATATTGGTCCCGGGGCCGGGGTACACGGTGGGCATATCGTTGCCCAAGGGACTCCGGAAGCGATCGCGGCAGCACCTCACTCCACAACGGGGGACTTCCTGTCAGGCCGTCGGCGTATCGAGATCCCGAAGCGTCGCGCCCTCGACCGCGAAAAGACGATGCGGATCGAAGGCTGCCGCGCGAACAACCTGAAGAATGTCGATCTCGAGATTCCGCTCGGGTGCTTGACCGTCGTCACAGGGGTTTCAGGTTCGGGAAAGTCCACTCTGATCAATGACACTTTGCATAGGGCGCTTGCAGCGGAGCTCTACCGCGCGCTCGCCGTCCCGGGAGAACACGACCGGATAATAGGCCTCGACCGCATCGATAAGGTCGTGGATGTGGACCAGCGGCCCATCGGGCGCAGCCCTCGCAGCAACCCGGCAACGTATAGCGGTGTGTTCTCGGGAATCCGCAATCTCTTCGCTGGCTTGCCCGAATCGCGCATCCGCGGTTGGCAGAGCGGTCGCTTCTCGTTCAACGTAAAGGGCGGCCGCTGCGAAGCCTGTGAGGGCGATGGCGCAATTCGCGTCGAGATGCAGTTTCTGCCCGACGTCTTTGTGACTTGCGAGGTTTGCAGCGGCCGGCGCTATGACCGCGATACATTGTCCGTGCGCTACCGCGGCAAGAGCATCGCAGACGTGCTTGAGATGTCAGCGCTAGAGGCGCTCGAACTCTTCGAAACGATACAGGTAGTTGCTCGACCGCTTAAAGCCTTAGTGGACGTCGGTCTCGGCTATCTTCACCTAGGCCAGAATGCGACAACTCTTTCCGGCGGCGAAGCTCAGCGAATGAAGCTCGCACGTGAGCTGGCCAAAAAGAGCACAGGCCAAACGCTTTACCTGCTCGACGAACCCACCACGGGCTTACACTTCGTCGACATCGAAATTCTTCTCGGCCTGCTTGGTCGGCTCGTCGATCGCGGTAACACTGTGGTCGTGATCGAACACAATCTCGACGTCATCCGTTATGCGGACCATATCATCGACCTCGGACCCGAAGGCGGCGCGGCCGGTGGCGAAATTGTCGCGACCGGTTCTCCCGAAGAAATTGCGCGATGCAATCGATCCCATACGGGTCGGGCAATCGCGGAGGCAATAGCATGATGCCGCCCCAGGGCGAAGATCCGAACCAACCCTATCCGGGGGTGGGCGCGGCTCTACTGCTTACGATTATGGCCGTCTTCGCGTCGGTGTTTACGGGTATTGCGTTCTTTGGTCTCGGCGCGCTTACTGCTTATGGCGTTGGGCGCGCGGTTGGGGTGGGCGCGGTCGCCACCATGGCTGCGCAAAGGGTCGGCGAGCCGCAAGCGGAGCGCTTGGGTCTTCGCAAACTCGAGACCGATGCGATCCCCGTGATTCTTTGCCTTGTGCCGGCGATGCTGTTGATGAGTGAAATCGACAACTACGCGTTCGACTACGCCGGAGACGAACCGAAGATCTTTCAGCAGTTCGAGACTGCCGCGCCGAGCGCTCCGGGCGCGGTACCACTGGCGGCCGACGCGTATGAGTTCGATGTCGAAGCGGATGCGGCGACCGAGGTCCTGCTTGGTCGCGAGGTCCTCGAAATCCCCGAGATCATCTACGACCAAGAGGGCGAGCGAATTGCTGTGCCTAACGTAACAACTGATGCGGAAAACGGGGTAAAACTACTCAACCCGGATGACCCAGCGTCGATGATTCAGGCCTTCATAGTCATGGTCGGCATCATTCCCATCGTCGATTGTTTCTTGATCTTCGGCGTAATCCAACAGGGCTTATTGCGCCGGATGGGATTCTGGCGCGGGATCTGCTTCGCCGCGCTTTTCTGGATGCTATTGCGACCGGTCCCTTTGATGGGGGCAACACAGTTCCTTGTCGCAAGTATCGGAACACTCGGACTAGGCGTCCTGCTCGGGTTGGTGCGCGTCGCGACCCGCTCCGTGATCGCGCCCATGCTGCTCGCCGCAGGTTGGGCGGCCGTGCAGTTCATTGCCCTCGGGACACTTGAGTCTGCGCCGATGGACGGGCTTAACGTGCCAGGAACGCACCTTCCCCTGATAATCACCGCTGCCAGTCTCGCAATCGTTGCCTGGGCAGCTTTCGCTATCTATCAGGAGGCCGCGACGCGCTTCCTGACTGAGCCGGAGCACAAACCTGGCGCCGACGGCACCGGTTGGGGATTCGGCGGCTTCGGCGGAAATGAGCCCCGCGAAGATCACGACGGGGAAGACGGAGGCGGTTCGGTCTATCCCTTTCCGCCTGTGAAAAAGCCCAATCACGTCCGCGACGAGGAAGACGACGAGCGCTAGTCCGACACTTTGAGGATTGCGTCGCTCACGTCCTGGGCGATCGCCTCGATGCCTCGCGCGGCATCTATCCTTACGAGACCCGAAACCTGAAGATCCGCGAAGACCGCCGCAACCTTTTCCTGGAATTCGAGATTCTCGAACACCGGCTCACTCAGCCCGCCCCTCGCCTCGACTCGTGCGAGACCGTCGCGCGGCGAAACTTCGAAAAGCAGAACTAGATCCGGACGCTCGAACTCGGCCTCGCTATCCGCGAGGATCTTCTTCGGGTCTAGCCCGCGAGCGCCTTGATAGGCAACGGTCGAAATATACGAGCGATCTGACAGTACGGTTTGGCCCGCTTCTAGGGCGGGCTTAACAACGTTCTGCACATGCTCTCGACGATCCTTGAAAAACCATTCGAGTTCCGTCTCCGGAGATACGGCCTCGCCGCTCGCTGCCATCGCCCGAATTTTGCGTCCCCAGGGCCCATCCGTCGGCTCACGCGTCACAACAGGTTCAAGACCCTTTGTGCGCATCTCTTCAGCCGCCAGCGAGAGCTGTGTTGACTTCCCGCAGCCATCAAGCCCCTCGAATACTATCAGTGCCCCGCGCTTCACTGCCCCTCCGTGGACACGCATACACGCATCCGTCTCATAGAGTCCAACTTTAACGCCCTAACCACACTGAAGCCGCTTTCGTCGAACGCTAGCGCCGACAAAATCTTGGCACGCGTCTCGCAATACCTCTTCCTGTCGCCTCCGGGCGAGTCGCCGCAGGCTCCTTTAACGGGACCGGGAGCCCAGGCGATCGAGGGTGGAGGGTGGGAGCACAGGGTCGAGTCGGGAATTTCAATTACGGGGTGAACCCCCGCCTCGAGCTCCTACCCCCCGCTTCTCCACGACGAAAAAATTGCGGCACCGACACCTAAAGAGCGTCGGCCAAATACGGTGATGCACAAAAGAAAGGGGAGCGAAGCGACCCAATGGATCACCCGCTCCCCT
>DGPZ01000203.1:0-27612 GCA_002390675.1 Deltaproteobacteria bacterium UBA4427 | reverse complement strand
AGGAATGCGATTACGAGGCCGTAGATCGCGATCGACTCGATCAGAACCATGCCAAGGATGAAGTTGACGAACATGCCGCCTGCTGCGCCCGGGTTACGTGCGATACCAGCGGTCGTGTTACCGGCCGTGAGGCCCTGACCGATGCCACAGCCGAGACCGGCAAGGCCGACCGCAAGGCCAGCACCGAGACCAGGGCCGGTGCTGTCGATATGGCCGTCTGCAAAAGCAACCGCGGGAAGTGCAAAGAAGACGACGGCCCAAACGAGGGTATTGAGGATGCGACGCATGATGATGTTCCTTTTCTCTTTCGTTCCGAGACCCACGAGCGTTCGGGGTCTTTTCATTTCAATCCTGCCCGCCGGTCGCCCGCCGGGCCGACGAACGAGGCCTGTCCCCGTCCGCTCGAATTCTTTCGGAGACCTAGTCAGCCTCAATCAGCCTAAGGCCAACATCTCCGAAAACCCATCTACGCCTCTAGCGAGGCGCCTAACTAAAAACCGAACTTGTCTCGATCAGTGCGGCTCCTCTAGTGCCTGCCCGATGTAGATCATCGTCAACAATGCGAAGACGAAGGCCTGCAAGAAGCTCACGAGCAAGCCCAACCCCATAAAGATCGCGGGGACCGCAAACGGGACGAGGCCGAGGAACACGAGCACCACCGTATGATCGGCAAACATATTGGCGAGGAGACGAATGCCCAGAGTCACGATTCGCGCGACGTGCAGGATGAGCTCCAAGGGAAGGAACACGGGGGTCAGGGGGCGTATGTGATAGTGCTTGCCGCCGATTTCCACGTTGAAGAGAGCTGGTCCCATAAACTGGTAGATGTACTTCCAGCCGTGCGTTTTGATGCCGACGTAATTGTAAACGGCAAAGGAGATCACGCCCCACGCGTAGGTCGTGTTCGCGTCGCCAGTCGAACCGGGAATGCCGGGCACCAGGCTCATCACATTCGAGAGGAGAATAAAAAAGAAGAGGGTGCCGACAATCGGGAAGAACTTTCGCCAGTCGTCGCCGATCGTCGTCTGACCAAGGTCGCCAAGCGCCTCGATCACGACTTCGAATACGTTTCGGAGCGTCACGCCTTCGTCGGGCAACACGCCGCCGTGCTCGCCAGCAACAGCGCGCCGTACGGTGAGGCCTGCCAGCATAAGGACGACCGCGGCAAAAACGGCGGAGATGTACATCCACGGGATGCCGGTCAGGTGAGAGAGGTCTTCGAAGAAATTCATGGTCTGCTTTCTAATACCTTGGCTTACTGCTTATTGCTTAGTGGCGACGCGCTTGCTGGAATCGGCGGGGGTCTGTGACACGGCCGATGCCCATTGTTCGCGTTCAATTTCTTGTTCGGTCGCGGCCCGCTTGGCGGCCGCTTCGGAGATGAGATCGTCTCGCTCGGTCGTGATCAGCTTACCCGGGCGCCAGACGCTGTAATTTTCCCAGTATTCGACTTCGTCGTCCGTCTCATGCGCGTAGCGTCCATCGATAAAGCTCGGAAGCGTTGAGGGGTCAACCACCTCGGGGCGGTTCATCCAAGCATCGAAAACCGTAGCGGGCATCACGATCGAAAGTCCGATCACGAGTGCCGCGGGGTTCGCGCCTGCTTCTATGGTCAAGAAGATCGCCGCCGCCAATGCGAGAAAGCGCATCGAGAAGACGCCGATCCAGATTTTTGTATTTTGCCCGATGCTCACGGCCAAGTCATTAGCTCCCTCTACCCGACCAGATTCGTCGGTTTGAAGAAGGGATTTCGCGCCTCGATGCATCGCGCCTAGATTGATTACTTCAAGGAACGCACCCGCTGCGAGACTGCCCGCAAAGTGCGGAGACACAAAGGCGAAGGATGCCAAGACTGCCCCAGCGGACAATCCTAGATTCAATCGTTCGACTCTGGCCAGCTCGAGCTTCACAGCTTCTCGCCTCGTCGTTCCCGTTTCGATCCCTGCTCTTATTGAGCGAGCTCGAGCCACTTTGACTCGATCTCAGTGCCGCTTGTCTGCCTTAAACGTGTTGCTGCACCTAACGTTTGTCTTTGTGATTTTTGTCATCTTCGTCGAAGATGCCTAAGACGCTCGAGAGGCCCGGCTCTTCGGCTGGCCCGGAATAATCCCCGGCAATACCCAATGCCAATTCGGTTTCGTTGTCCGACTCCGGGCTCGACGACGAAGCACTTAATGCGCTCTGTGCGGTCGTCCCGGCTGAAATATTTTCATTCGATCCGCCACCGAAGTTAAGCTCTTCACCGTGGAGTTCTTTCCCCAACCGCATGAGACGGACCACAAAGGCTGCAAATCCAAATACTGCACCGATCAATAACCCGATCGGTTCTGTTTCAAAATATTGGTCGACCCCGTAACCCAGCAGCGTTGCGACCAAGATCGCACCTACCGCCTCAGCAGCACCTTCGTAGGCACCACCACCGGATCGAGCCGTCATACGCACGAGGCGCTTTTTTCCTGGATATTCAGGGGGCTGACTCACGCTTGATCCCCTTCCAAACCCGACGATATTCGACTACACACGAAATGGTCGGGACCCCGCAAAACGGCGCGCAACATAGCTGTTTGAAGGGTCGTGCTCAACGCATCTGAGCGACGCGGGTCAGCGCCTTTCGTGCCGCTTCCAGCGTCTCAGCCAGAGCCCGGGGACCGTGTGCAAGGGACACAAACCCGGCCTCGTACGACGATGGTGCGAGATAGACGCCTTCGTCAAGCATGGCCCCAAAGAAGCACTTGAAGGCCGCCGCATCACTTTGCTGCGCCTGTGCGAAGTCGTTCACGGGCCCCTCGTGGAAGAAGAAGCCAAACATTCCGCCGACGTGGCGCGTCGAGAGCGGCACGCCCACCTCTTCGGCGATCTTCGAGAGTCCTGTAACGAGGGTTTCGCTGCTCCTGGCGAGCTTTTCGTAGACGCCGTCGGCTTCGAGAAGCTCGAGTGTGACGGTTCCCGCGGCGACGGCGAGGGGATTCCCAGAAAGCGTTCCCGCCTGGTAAACATCACCTTCCGGCGCGATGCGATCCATCAGGTCTCGGCGTCCACCGTACGCTGCCGCCGGAAGACCTCCGCCGACCACTTTTCCAAGGGTCGTGAGGTCTGGCTTGACCTTGTAAAGGCGCTGAGCGCCCCCGCGGGCGACTCGAAAACCGGTCATCACCTCATCGAAGATTAGAATCGCCCCGAATTCGTCGCAGAGATTACGTAGCCCCTTCAAAAAACCGGGAAGCGGGGGCACGCAGCCCATGTTGCCCGCGATCGGTTCGACGATGATCGCGGCGATGTCTTTGCCCCATCGCTCGAAGGCCTTACGCGTAGCGACCAGATCATTGAAGGGCGCAACGATCGTGAGATCCGTCATCGCCTTCGGCACCCCGGGCGATCCAGGAATTCCGAGTGTTGCTACGCCGCTTCCAGCGCCGACAAGCAAGCCGTCGGAATGGCCGTGGTAGCAGCCATCGAATTTGAGAATACGATTCCGACCTGTCACCCCGCGCGCGAGCCGGAGAGCGCTCATCGTCGCTTCAGTCCCAGAACTCACCATGCGAAGCTTCTGAACCGAGGGCAGCACTCGCCGGATTGACTCCGCCAGCACTGACTCTCGCTCGGTCGGCGCACCGAAGCTAGTTCCATGCTTCATCGCCTCGCGCACAGCGGCCAAGATTTTAGGGTGCGAGTGTCCGAGGATCATCGGTCCCCAAGAGCCGACGTAGTCGAGATATTCGTTGCCATCGATGTCGCGGATTCGACACCCCTTCGCCGATTCGATGAAGGGCGGGATACCACCTACAGATCCGTACGCCCGGACCGGGCTGTTTACGCCACCTGGAATGGAGCGCTTCGCACGCTTAAAGGCGCTGCGCGATGCCGCCAGCTTTCTCGGACTCATCTTCTTGCTCATTAAAAACGGTCCTCAGCTCTCGTCGTTTTCGTCGCTGGAATCCGTACCGGACCCGTCGCCATCGTCCGCAGCTGCGTCATCTTCGGCATTCGCAGCTTCGGCTACTGCCGCAATCGCAGCCGCGGCCGCCGCAGCGTCATTATCGGTTGTTGCCGAAGGCGTATCAATCACTGGCCCACCCGTCACTTCCGAACCGTCTTCGTTGCCATCCGGATCGTCGTCGTCGGGAGAGATGTCCTCTTCTGCGAGGCGCGCGATCGATACAAGCTTCTCGCCCTCATCTAGCCGCATCACGCGAACGCCCTGCGTCGCGCGGCCCATCGACGAGATCCCGCCAACGGGACATCGCAAGACCTTCCCGCCGTCGGTGATCAACATAACATCGTCATCATCTACGACCTGCGCGATGCCAATGACGGGGCCATTTCGATCGTTCGCGCGGATATTGATAATGCCTTGTCCACCACGCTTTTGGGGTCGGTAGTCATCTAGCGGCGTGCGCTTTCCGTATCCGCGTTCCGTCGTGGTGAGGATCTGCGCTTCGCCGGTGAGGATTTCCATTCCAACCACCTCGTCATCTTCGGACAATGCTATGCCGCGAACACCCGTCGCCGTTCGGCCCATGGAGCGTGCATCCGATTCGTTAAAGCGAATCGACTTGCCCGCACGAGTAGCCAGAAGCACGTCGTCGCTACCGCTACTGCGGCCGACGGAGATCAACTCGTCGCCGTCGGAAAGATTGATCGCGATGATCCCGGCCTTACGCGGGTTAGAGAAGGCCGAAAGCGAGGTCTTCTTAATGACACCCTGGCGTGTAGACAGAACAATGAACTCGCCTGCGGCATCTTCAAAACTACGAACCGGAAGCATCGTCTGCACCTGTTCATGTTCCTGAAGCTGCAGCACGTTCACAATCGCTTTGCCCTTGGCTGCACGGCCAAGCTGAGGGAGTTCGTGAACCTTCAGCCAATGCAGTCGCCCCATATTCGTGAAGAAGAGCAGATACGCATGGGTCGAAGCAACTCCGAGGTGGCGCACGAAGTCTTCTTCGCGGGTCGCCATACCCTTGGCACCACGGCCGCCTCGACGTTGCGCGCGATAGAGCGTGACCGGATTACGCTTGATATATCCGAGATGGGACAGGGTTACGACCATGTCCTCTTCGACAATCAAGTCTTCGTTCGTGATCCCATCGATCGCCTGAGTGAGCTCTGTTCGGCGCTCATCCCCGTATTTCGCTTCGACTTCGCGAAGCTCGTTGACCACGACCTCGAGAATGCGCTCGTCCGACGCGAGCAATCCCTTTAGGTCGTCAATTTTGAGGCGAAGCTCGGCGAGTTCGTCGAGGACGCGTTGTCGCTCCATCGCGGTCAAAGCGCGCAAGCGCATATCGAGGATGGCTTGGGCCTGTCTCTCCGAGAGCGTGTAGCGCTCCATCAACTGCTCGCGTGCGCTCGCGGCGTTCGCGGCAGCACGTATAAGCGCGATGATCTCGTCGAGATGATCGAGCGCGATCGCGAAGCCTTCGAGGATATGTGCGCGGGCCTCGGCCTGAGCCAGGTCATAAATCGCGCGCCTAATGACGACTTCTTTTCGAAACTCTAGAAAATGACGAAGTGCCTGCTTGATGGAGAGTGTCTGCGGTCGACCGTTTACGAGTGCGAGCAAGTTCACGCCGAAGGTCGTTTGAAGCGGTGTCATTTTGTAGAGCTGATTAAGAATCACGTCTTCCGACACGTCCTTCTTCAGCTCTATTACGACGCGCATACCTTCGCGGCTTGATTCGTCTCGCAGATCCGAAATGCCCTCGATTCGGCCGTCTTTAACGAGATCCGCGATTCGCTCAAGCAGGAGCGACTTATTGACCTGGTAGGGAATTTCCGTGATAACAATGCGAATACCGCGCTTGTAGTCTTCGAATTCGGCCTTCGCACGAAGTGAGAGATGTCCCCGGCCCGTCGCGAAGTAGCTACGAATGCCGTCCGTACCGCATAACATCGCACCGGTCGGAAAATCTGGTCCCGGCATCACTTCGAGCAATTCGTCGAGGGTGCAATCGGGGTTATTCGCTTCAAGAACGAGCGCTGCTGTTAACTCACTCAAGTTATGCGGCGGGATATTCGTTGCCATGCCGACGGCGATGCCTGAGGAACCGTTGGCGAGCAGATTCGGGAATCTCGCCGGAAGAACTATCGGCTCTTCCATCTGGCCATCAAAGTTGGGCTGAAAGTCGACCGTCTCCCGGTCAATATCGCGAAGCAGTTCTTCTGCAAGGCGAGCAAGGCGAGCTTCTGTATATCGATAGGCCGCTGCGGAATCGCCATCGATCGAGCCAAAGTTACCCTGACCATCCACGAGGGGATATCGAAGTGAAAAGTCCTGAGCCATCCGGACCATCGAGTCATAAACCGCGGAATCGCCGTGAGGGTGGTAATGCTTCAGCACTTCGCCGACGACACCCGCTGACTTCGAGTAGGGCCGGCTCGGAAGCAGACCTTCTTGGTTCATCGCGTAGAGAATGCGGCGATGGACAGGCTTCAAGCCGTCGCGGACGTCCGGCAGTGCACGGCTGATGATCACGGACATCGAATACGCGAGGAACGATTGTCGAACCTCGTCTTCGATATTCAACGTCGGGAATGACCTATCCGGAGTCGGAGGGAATACGCCTTCGCCGTCGTTAGGATCATTGGGCTCGTCAGACAATGGTTCTATTTCCTACATCGGCGCGACGGACGTTTGTCCATGCTTGGCCGGAGGGCAATTCTGTTGAGCGACTAAACGTCGAGGTTTGCGACGCTCAAGGCGTTATCTTCGATGAAGCGACGTCGAGGTTCGACTATGTCGCCCATCAAAGTAGTGAAGACGTCGTCGGCTTCGATGCCGTCCTCGACGCGGATTTGAACCAAGTTTCGGTTCTCCGACATCATGGTTGTTTCCGCTAGCTGGTCCGGGTTCATTTCCCCGAGCCCCTTGTAGCGTTGGATTGATAGGCCCTTGTTCGCGATCTCAAGGATTCGACCAAGGAGTGAAGTGATCAGGACGAACGTCTCTGCTTCACGATCGCCCTGGGTCAGTGAGTACGGAGCCGGACCTAACTCGGCAAGTTCTGCCGCTAGGCGAATCATCTTCTTAAACTCACCCGAGCCAACGACCGATGCGTCAAGCGCACTACGCAGGGTCTGCCCGGCTCGGCGCGTTTTCGCCACCAGCTTGAAACCGTTTCCAGAGAGCTCGGGCTCCGCGGACCAGGCCAGCTCCCCAACTACATCATCTCCATCCAACGGATGCGCTCGCTCAATTTCCGCATTAATCAGCGGAACGACCTCACTCATCAAAACTGATTCGTCCTGGAGGTCTTCGAGCGTCGGGCGGGCCACATGAGCGGCTGCGTCTATGATTCGCTCATCAAAGAGACGGATGTTGTAATGATCAAGAGATTTTTGGCGAGCACTCGCGTTCTTGAGTAGCGCGTTAAGGGTGTCACCGTCGCGCGCCTCACCGTCTCCACAAGCAACCGTCGCGCCATCTAGGGCGAGCCCGAATAAATAATCCTCGAGTTCTCCTTCGTCCTTGAGATATTGGCTCTTTTTTCCGCGCTTCACTTTGAACAAAGGCGGCTGAGCCACGTAGAGGAAGCCGCGTTCGATTAAGTCACGCATCTGACGATAGAAGAAGGTCAGAAGTAGTACGCGGATATGGCTGCCGTCGACGTCGGCGTCGGTCATGATGATGACCTTGTGGTAACGCGATTTCTCCGCAGTGAAATCTTCACCAATTCCGGTGCCAAGCGCGGCAATGATCGCCTGGATTTCGACGCTCGCGAGCATTCGATCTATTCGAGCACGTTCGACGTTTAGGATCTTGCCTCGAATAGGAAGAATCGCCTGGGTTTTTCGGGACCTACCCTGTTTTGCCGTGCCGCCGGCGGAATCGCCTTCGACGATGAAAATTTCACATTTTGCGGGGTCTCGTTCCTGACAGTCGGCGAGTTTTCCCGGAAGACTGAAGTCCGAGAGAGCGCCCTTTCGTCGGGCCAAATCTCGGGCTTTACGTGCGGCGTCTCGCGCGCGGGCTGTATCGACAATCTTCGCAACGATCGGCTTCGCGACCCTCGGATTTTCTTCGAGAAAGCTGGTCAGCTGCTGATAGACGATCCCTTCAACAATGCCCCGGACTTCACTTGTGCCTAGCTTCGTCTTTGTCTGCCCCTCGAATTCAGGTTGCGGCACCTTTACGGAGACAACGGCCGTTAGGCCCTCTCGAAGATCCTCGCCGGAAACAGATGGCCCCTCTGTCTTGCCCTTTGTCTTCCCATTCGAATTCGTCTTCGAAGTCGAAGCGATATATTTGTTTAGCGTCCGGGTGAGCGCCGTTCGGAAACCAATGAGGTGAGTACCACCTTCCACGGTGTTGATGTTATTCGCGAATGAATAAACCGATTCGTTGTAGGAGTCGTTGTACTGAAGGGAAACCTCGACATCCACGTTCACTTCGCGACCGTGGTCGTCAAATGCGCGCTGGCCACTCAAGAAGATAGGATCAGGGTGGAGGGGGCTGCGCTTTTCATTGAGGTGTTCAACAAAGGAGTTGATTCCCCCCTCATAACAGAAATCGTGGCTCTTGTTGTTCGCAGGATCGTTGATGAGGATATGAACGCCGGCATTGAGGAAGGACAACTCTCGAAGGCGCTTCGATAGGACGTCAAAGGAAAATTCGGTGTCGGCAAAGATCTCTGGATCGGCAAGAAACCGTACTTGGGTGCCTGTTTCGTCGGTGTCTCCGGTGATCTCGAGTTTTGTAGTCGGCGTACCGCGCCGGAAAGTCTGCTCGTGAACCTTTCCAGAACGCTTAATGGTCACCGTTAGTTCCGAAGAGAGAGCGTTGACAACAGAGACGCCGACACCGTGAAGTCCGCCCGAGACCTTGTATGAGTTCTCGTCGAATTTTCCACCAGCGTGGAGCGTAGTCATAACGACTTCACTGGCCGGGCGGTTCTCGGTCGGATGCATGTCCGTTGGAATTCCGCGGCCATTATCGACAACGGTGACCCAACCGTTTTCTTCGATCGTGACCGTAATCACGGAGCAGTAGCCTGCTAGGGCTTCGTCGATTGAGTTATCAACAATCTCGTAAACAAGATGGTGAAGTCCATCTGGACCGGTGGTCCCGATGTACATAGCAGGGCGTTTGCGGACAGGTTCGAGGCCTTCGAGGACTTCGATCGAACTGGCGTCGTAGCTCACCGAGACTCTTTCTCGTTTCTTCGCGCGGCATCTACACCGCCTGCTCTTCGGGCTCGGTCATCGTGATCCGCGCCCACTATAGGCATTTGCGCGCACATACATTCATGCAGGCGGGTTTGCGGACCTTGCCGGTGTTTGTGAGGGATAGTGTTTGCACACACCCTCCAACCGGCCTTCCGAATGACCGTACTTCGGACCCTCGCGACACGTGCTCGAAGTCATTATGAGACCTCTACACGCGCCGAGAAGCGCGTCCCCAAACAGGGCTCAGACGCGCTGGGAGAGTACCTGAACCCCGAGGGTCAAGCAAAGCAAGAACGTGCGTTTTTCTCTGTTACGAGCCGTTCTCCGGCGCTTGAAAGGAGTTCCTTTGCCGAATCGCTGCTTCCCGAGGGGATGCCACTGGTCTCAGACTACCTTCAACCGAAGCCACCCGGAGGGAATCGCAGACCAAAGGGCATCTGGGAGAGTGTTAGGAAGACATGCCAAGAGGCGCTGCGGATATCGAAAGCCAGCTCAAATTCGCATCGGCATCACGACAGCGAGGGTCTTTTCATCATCCGGCGGCGTGAGTCGTGAGGGAGACAATTCGTCTTGGAAAGAGAACCGGACTTCCTTCAGCTGGATTGCGTTGATCGCATCGAGCAAGTATTTCGCGTTGAACCCGATCGACAGCGGTTCTCCGGCGTAGTCCACGTCGAGCTCTTCACGAGCATCGCCTAGATCAGGGTTGTTGGACGTAATAACGAGCTGCCCGTCGCTTAACTCGAGCTTAACCGCTCGACTTCGTTCAGATGACAACAGAGCAACACGACGAACGGCCTGGATCAAAGAATCCGTCGGAAGGATCAGGTGACGCGTCAAATCCTTCGGGATGACCTGGTTGTAGTTCGGGAACTCGCCTTCAATGAGCCGCATCACAAGCGTGACATCGCCCTTCCTGGCGAGACCACTGTTGTTCGCGAAGGCGAGCTCAATTTCTTCGGCGTCGTCTTCGTCAACGAGTCGCTTCAACTCGCCGAGTCCCTTGCGCGGAATGATCACGCCGCTGGCAAGAGCGCTGATGTCGCCCTCGATTGCTCGGTCAACACAAGCGAGTCGATGACCATCAGTTGCGACGAGGCGAATCTCGTCTGTCTCGTTCAAGACTTCGAGGTAGACCCCATTCAAATTGTACCGAGTTTCATCGACAGAGGCCGCGTACATCGTGCGTTCGATCATTGCCGATAGAATTGCAGAAGATACCGGAACCGTCTTCTCCGGGTTGAATTCGGGCAGTGTCGGATATTCCTCAGCCGCTGTACCTGCGAGCGTAAAGCGACTTCGATTGCAGCGAATCTCTAGATAAGAGTTGGCGGTTGCCTCTAGCTCGATTTTTTCATCCGAAAGCTCTCTCACGATCTCAAAGAGCTTTTTAGCTGAAACTGTTAGGCCGCCGGCTTCGGTAACGTTTGCCAAATGCTGACTGCGTACACCAACCTCGAGGTCGGTGGCTGCCAGTTGAAGCATTGCATCTTTGCCGCTCTCAGGAGCTTCTATCAAAGTGTTGGCGAGGATCGGCATCGAGTTTCGCTTCTCGACGATCGATTGAATACGCCCGAGCCCTCGAAGAAATTCAGACTTTGTGATCGAGAGTTTCATCCGCTCTCTCTTCTATTTGAGATAAATTTATTTAAGAGAAGTAGTAGAGAGTGACAGTCGATCGGACAAAACGGACTTAACTCATGGCAGCAATTGAAGAAGCCGAGTTGTCCGTGCTCTGTCAGGTAAGTGTTTATCGACAGGGCAAGCCAGGGGGTGACGTCACTATTCCGTTTGTGTCCGCGAGAGTAACACGAGCGAACCGGGAGTGAGTGGGGCGCGTTGCTAATTAGCGTCGAACTTGAAGTTTGCGCCGAACACAACAATTCCTTGCCATCTGCGTTTCAAAAAGGACTGTAAGCATACGAACCTCCTGCACTTTCTCATCCGTTCCTGCATTGACAGGGGGTGAGCTGCCCCGGTAAGCTTTCGCGCTTCCCCAGTCGCCTTGTGGATTCTGCTCAGCATCGTGCTTCGGTTTCGATACTGTTTAAAAAGATCATGGCGAAAAGCCTGGATTCAGCCCGTACTCGCTGAATTCTACGCTTCTGGGGTCCGTACGTAAAATTGAGATTAAATTCCGGCGTGATCATGCCCGGCCGAAACCGGTTCGGCCATGAATGCGACCCAACCGCTAGCCCTGACAGCAAATTAACGGGACATGCTCCGAATCCGGAGCGCCTGTGAGAGAGTGAGGATCCGCCGAGATGAAGCGGACATACCAGCCCAGCCGAATTAAGCGTCTCCGCAAGCACGGTTTTCGTGAGCGGATGAAGACGAAGGCAGGACGAGCGATCTTGAAGCGTCGCCGGTCGAAGGGGCGCAAGCGCCTCGCGGCTACTGTCGCGTCCAAGTCGTAGCGGGACCGTAGTTGGCCTCTTATGGGTCTGGGCCCCGAGATGGGTCCACCACTGGAGCTACCGGACCATTTGAACGGTCGGACCGCCTCCTGGATTCCCGTGATTATCGTCATGTATTGCGTCGGGGGCGTCGACGCACGTCTCCAGAACTTGTGATCATCACTGCCAAAAGTGCCTTAAAGTCCAATAAATCCAGTAATTTACCGGATAAGTTGCCGGACCGGGCCAGGCTTGGGATCACCGTCAGCCGGAAAGTCGGCAACGCTGTCGTGCGGAATCGCTTTAAGCGGCGCACCCGCGAATGGTTCAGGTCTCAGCGTAGCCTGCTGAATCCGGAGCTTGATTTGGTCGTAATCGCACGTCGTCCATGCGGCCGGTTGAGTTTTTCGGAGCTCGACGCTCGTTTGAGCGGGTTATTAGATATACCGCCTTTGACCGGTCCGAGGGTGGAATCCAGCACGATGGACGTGAGCACGAATTGAGCCGAACCGAGATAGTTTGTGACTCGCAATCCGCCGAGCCGGATCGCTCAAGGGGCCTTCTTAGAGCTCTATTTGTTGTTTACCGTGGCGCCCTTCGCCCGATTCTCGGGACTGGATGTCGCTTCGAGCCCAGTTGCTCCACCTATGCTGAGCAGTCGATTGTTCGACATGGATTTATGCGCGGCGTTAGGCTTGGCCTAACGCGCGTGCTTCGCTGTCATCCCTTTCATCCCGGCGGATTCGACCCCGTTCCGTAGACGCTCCGAAAAGGTTCCGAACCGTGGATCGCAATACAGCCCTCGCCTTCGCGCTCTCGATGATCGTGTTCGTCCTGTACGTCTTGTACCAGGAGGATCGGCGCGCCGATCAAGAACTAGCGTTCCAAGAGCAGGCCCAAATCGAGCTTGCCCGCGAAGAGATGGATGGAGCAGGTGCGTTTGGGAGGTCCGATTCTGTTGCTGACCCCGCAACGGTCGTAGGTACTCGTGCGGTAGAGACAATCGGCTCTACCGCCGGCGCCGATCGCGGTGCTGGCGCGGTTGCTAGGCGACCCATTGCAACGCTTCCGGTCCGTATCTCCACGCTCGAGAATCCGCAGGTCGTCGCTAAGGTTTCAAATGGCACCGCGCTGATCGAGAGTTGGGCCCTGCGCGGGGTCATGGAGCGATTGCCTGAGGGCGATGTGCCGCTCGAGATGGTCAATCCTGAAGTCCCAATTTTCAGCATTGATATCGCTGGAATTTCTGGATCCAACTTTGGGCAACAGCGATTCGAAGTTGTCAGCGAATCTGCACGTGAAGTGGTGCAACGCGCTGAAAATGAAAGTGGCGTTCTTACTCGAACGATTCGATTAGATCCGGACGGATACGGTTTCGACTTAGAGCTGCAATTTGACAGCGCTCGGGTTGACCCGGTCGACGTTAGTTTCGAAGTGAATATTCCGGCGCGGATGTCAGAGCGCGCAGACTTCAATGAACTGTCGCTTCTATCGTTTGGCGAGACCGAGGGGGTCACTCGAGAGTTCGTGAATGGTATCGGGCAGGCGGGCTTCTTTTCTTTCGGAGCGCCGGCGTCGCCTGTTGTTGAAATCCCGGGCCGCTCTAAGTGGGCGGGCTTCGACGCCCAATTCTTTACTGGGCTCGTGATTGATCCGAGCCCTCAGGCCCGGCTAGACGTCAACTTTGAAGCAGTTGAGGTTGGTGACGAGGCACGCAGTCGCGCTCGCCTTCCTTCGATCTCTGTTGGCAGTGGTGGGTCTGTGAGAGATTCGCTTCGCGGTTTCTTGGGTCCAAAGACGGGCCCGGCGCTTGCGTCCGCGAACGCGGATCTCGAACAAGCAGTCGATCGTGGCTGGAGCTGGCTCGAGCCGTTGACGGTTTTCTTTGAGCTCGCCTTGGATTGGCTCTATGGGTGGATTCCGAATTACGGTTGGGCAATTATCGTTTTGACGATCCTTGTTCGGATCGTGACTGCACCCTTGATGGTTAAGCAAATGCGGTCTGCGGAACGCATGCGTGAAGTGCAGCCGAAGATTAAGGCGCTTCAAGAACGTTATGCGGACGACAAGCAGAAGCAGTCCGAAGAGATGATGAAATTCTACCGGGAGGAAAATATCAATCCTCTTGGTGGTTGCTTACCCTTGCTCTTCCAGATGCCTGTCTTGATCGGGCTTTTCTACGCGCTTCGCACTTCGATTGGGCTTCGGCATGCACCCTGGATTCTTTGGATTAACGACCTGTCGCAGCCAGCGACGGCCTTCACCATTCCCGGTGTCGACTTTCCGGTTCGTATTCTTCCGCTGATCATGGGTGCGAGTATGTTTGCGCAGCAGAAGATGACGCCGCAGACCGGGATGGATCCGGTGCAGGCTCGAATGATGCTGATCATGATGCCCGGCATGATGCTTTTGATTTCTTACACATTTCCCTCTGGACTCGTGCTCTACTGGACGGTGAGCAACCTGCTTGGCATCGCCCACCAGTATTGGGTCCGGAATCACCTCCAGCACTAAATCCCTTAGTTGCTGGACGCCGACTTCGCGCGGATTAAGCCGCGGCGGCTAACAAAAAGAGAGCTGACTAGAGATGTACGATCAACGCCAGGAACCGAATGAATTTGTTGCGGATAACGTCAAGGACGCCACCGGTCAGGCCGCGGAGTTTTTTGGGGTCGACGCAGGTGAACTGAAGATAACCATTGCTCCCGATGGGGAGATCTTCGGCACGGGCGGTCGCACCGTGATTGTGGCTATGCCTAAGGAGATCGCGGCACGCGGACCGCGACCCGATAGCGGCGGTGGCGGCGGCGAACGTGATCGCGGAGACCGCGGCGGTCGTGGTCGTGGTGATGATCGACCTCGTGGTCGTGAACGAAATGATCGCGGCGAAGGTCGTGGACGTGGACGTGGTCGCGAGGGTGGTCGTGAACGAGGTGGTCGTAGCGATAAGCGCGAAGAGCGAAGTGCCCCGCGGGAAAGGGTCGAGAAGGAAGTCCAAGAGGCGATCGTCGACTCCAAGGGTACCCCGAAGGGAGATATCGGTGAGATTGGAAAGTTTCTGCTCGGTGCCGTAGAGCGCATGAAGCTCGGAAACTTCGATATCGCTGAGTCAAGCGAAGGGGATTTCCTCATCTATCAGCTTAGTGGCCCGGCAGCGGACGCATTGCAGGCTGGCGACGGTCGTGCGACGGACGCCTTACAGCTAGTTGCGAATCAGGTGTCGATGCGGCAGAGCGAGGATGCTCCGCGAATCGTCGTTGATGTAGATGGTGGCGGCGACGAACGTGAAGAAACGCTGGGACGTCTTGCAGATCGAGCGGTTAAGCGAGCGAAGGAAACCAGCCGCTCGATCGCACTGGATCCGATGAACGGTCGTGACCGACGAACCATCCACATCAAGATCAAAGAGGTCGAAGCGGTGGCGACCATGAGTATCGGAGAAGGGCGCTACCGCCAGGTCCTCGTGGTTCCGGAAGGTGCACCCGAGTATGAAGACGCTGTCTCCGAGTCTGCTTGATTCTGGATTAGCGTGATCGCGTAGGCGACGAACGAGCGGAGAGTCGAGTGTTCCACGGGGAACGCTTGGATTTTTCGCTCTCCGAAAAGTCTGCGGGATGAAACGTTCCCCGTGGAACGGAGCGAAAATTGAAAGACGGCGACACTCGCGAAGAATCCGAGGTCGCCGTCTTTTCTATTTTGAAGGCCGGCCTCGAAACTCTTGACCTTGAGCCTCCCGTAGAATCTACGAGCCAACTGACCGCTTTGATTCTACTCCTCGATCTCTGGGCTCCCAAAATCAATCTAACCGGACATCGAAATCCAGAGTCGATGGCGAGGCGGCTCGTTCTAGACGCCGCAGCTCTAGCCTCGAAAGTTCCAGAACTGTGTGCCGCGCGATCTCTTGCCGACCTCGGGACGGGAGCAGGGTTCCCAGGACTGCCCCTCGCGATCCTCTTCCCACAGCTAGAAGTCTACCTGGTGGACTCGCGGAAGAAGAGAAACCATTTCCAGCGTGAAGCCAGGCGACGGCTTCACCTAAAGAATGTCCACCCTGTTTTGGGTCGGTCCGATGAAGTTGATCAGGTCAAATGCGATTGCGTGATCGCACAAGCGATGACTCGTCCGGACGAAGCCCTTCGTTTGATGTCGCAGTGGGCTGCTCCTGGCTCGACGCTTATTCTTCCAGCCTCAGATGCTGCCAAGCGCCCTCGAGAACCCGGGGACTTCGAATCTCCCGAACTGCGGGAGTATCACGTTCCTGGAACCGATATTGATCGCCGCCTTTGGATCCTAAAGTCCGATATCTCTGAGGCGTGACTCTAGGGTTCCCCGTTCGCATCATCTCTAGCTGTGTTACCAAGACGCTTCTGTCGGTACGCTCGCGAGCGTACCGGGGCGATCTTATCGCCTTAGACTGATTCTGCTCCCTAAATCCGCTGAGGCTGCCCTCTGAGATTTAGATCGAAAGGGGTTCCGGAAAGCCTCCGGGGCCAATTGAACGAAACAATGGCTTCGAATCCGTATGTCATCGCCGTCGTCAACCAAAAGGGCGGCGTCGGCAAAACGACCACAGCTGTTAACCTTGCGGCATGTCTCTCGGCATCTGAGCGGCCCACTCTGCTGATCGATATGGACCCCCAGGCAAATGCGAGTAGTGCCTACGGGATTGTCAAAGCAGAGCGTCAAGTATACGACGCACTGATTGACGAAGTACCCCTGACCCGATGCGCCTACGAAACCGAGCTAGAGACGCTTCACGTAGTTCCTGCAGGTCGAGATCTAGTGGGAGCCGAAATCGAGCTCGTAGGAAAGAGTGAGCGGGAGTACCAGCTCGCTCGTTCAATCCAATCTACAGGCGAAGCCTACGAGATTATTCTGATAGATTGTCCGCCCTCCCTTGGGCTCCTTACCCTCAACGCACTCACCGCAGCTGACGCCGTTCTTATTCCCCTTCAATGCGAATATTACGCGCTTGAAGGGCTCGCCAATCTAGTCGAGACAGTTGACTTGGTGTGCGGACAATTGAACCCCCGCTTAGAAGTGCAGGGCATCGTGCTCACAATGGCGGATCAGCGAAACAACCTTGCGCGCCAAGTAGAAGCGGAAGTTCGCGGCCACTTTGGGGAGAAGGTCTACCGCACCCGTATTCCTAGAAATGTTCGGCTCTCGGAAGCACCAAGCCATGGCCAACCCATCCTTCTGTACGACATCCATTCGAAAGGAGCAGTCGCCTATGTAAAACTTGCGGACGAGCTCCTCGCCCAACTCCCACTATCTGGCCCGCCAAGAAAGCCGCCCATACTCCCGATCAACGAAGACGGCACAGACCCCGCACCCTCAAGCTGAGTCAAATTCGCAGCGAGAAGCATGCGCGTGAGCAGAAATACCACGTTTCCCGACCCGCACATTCACCACCAAGCCCCCGCCAATTGAGGAGCACAAGTATGAGCCAAAAGAGAAGCGCGCTTGGTCGCGGCCTTGGCGCCCTTATCTCCAACCCTCCACAAGCTCCCAAATCCCCAACGCCTAATGTGGGCCCGCCGCCGAATCCGAGCGAGCTGCAAAGCGAAGAGTCTGCAGAGGGTACACCCAGTAGTGTTGACGCAATATTGCGTAACCCGATCCCCAATTCCGACAGTACAGGCCATCTACTCGTCGATATCGAACTAATAGATCCGAACCCCGAACAGCCGAGACGTGAATTCGAATCCTCTGCACTCGACCAACTTGCCCGATCTATCGGGCAACATGGGGTACTTCAGCCCGTCGTCGTCCGACGTGCAGCCGAGCGCTACGAGCTCATTATGGGCGAGCGCCGGTTCCGAGCGAGCAAGCTCGCCGGCCGGAAAACAGTCCCAGTCGTGGTCTCGGATGTGGATCCGGCAGACCGGCTCGAGCTTGCGATAGTCGAAAATGTCCAGCGGCAAGATCTAAACCCAATCGAACTGGCATTGGCCTACCAGGCACTCGCAGACGCAGGACATACCCAGGACGAAATCGGTCGAAAAGTCGCGATGGATCGTTCCTCTGTTTCAAACCATATTCGTCTCTTGGATCTGAGCCGAACGATTCAGACTGATGTTGAGAACGGCCGGCTCAGCATGGGACACGCAAAAGCTCTATTGCAGGTCGCTGACATCGAGACGCGCGAGAACTTGCGAGCCAAGATACTCAGCGAGTCGCTCTCGGTACGGGCGAGCGAACGCGCAGCACGCGACATTACCGGGCCCCACCGACGGACTCCCACGCCGGAAAAGCCGAAAGCCGTTCCAGCGGGGCTCGATGCCGACACGAGAGCGTATGTCGAGAAGATCGAGCGGCATCTCCAGACGAAAGTCAGTCTTCGGCCGAATGTAGACGGCGGCGGAAAGATTGAGATCAACTACTTCAATATGGAAGACCTCGAGCGACTCGGCGCGATGCTTTTGGGCGACTCCTCATGACCCTGCCGGGCCGTGTGCCTTCCCACAATGACGAACCCGCCGTGGTGGACCAAGCCGACGAGGGCTCGGACCCTTCTCTAGTTCCCGCAAACGGCTATTTCGAGGGCCAGATCGCAGTGGTCGGTGAAACGCGAATCTCGGGAACAGTCCAAGGGAGCCTCCGCGGCCCCGGTCATCTGACCATCGACTCAGGCGCACAAGTCGACGGCGTGATCGATTGTGACAGCCTGGCAGCCTCCGGGCGAATCACGGGCCCCGTTCAAGCTCGGCACCAAGTCCATCTCTTAGCGGGCGCACATTTGGAGGGCAGTATCGACGCTCCTTCTATCAATATGACGGACGACGCAATCTGGAACGGAAAAGCCCGGATAGGCCCATGAACGCTTCATTCGAGCGCCTTCTTATTGACTCAGCACATTCCAGCGGTCAGTCCGCGGGCGACGCCGCGGTCGCCGATCCCAGACCATAAACAAAGAGTGCAAAATCAAGCGCTTCCGGCGGTTGAATTGACGGCTCCGCGATGCAAAACTTGGCGCCGCTCGAACCCGCTTCGCCGAAGAGACTTCAGCGGGCCACAGCTTCAGCCAGAACAGTCAACAAATCGTTGCGGCTCCGCCCAAAGCAGGTCGAATCGCGGTACCTATTGCGCGATCGTCTTCGATTCGGGCGCAGGCGAGCGTTTCTCCCAAAGAATCGCAAACGATCACAGCTAAACGGCTTTCGCGGCCCGCCCAGACTCTGCCTACCCAATTCAAGACATAAGCCGGCAGAAAAAGCGTCGTACCAGCAAAGCGAAATGCGAGACGACTCCGAACTCGGAATTGATCCTTGCAATCAACCGGTGACCTCCAAAAAAAGATCACGAAAGCACAAACGGAAGCAGAACGCGCGATGCAAACAGCCGCGCAGGGACGCTCCCGTCGAAGCCACACAAGGCCACAAACGTGGACACGGTAATGGTGAGACATAACAAGACTATCCGGCGACTCGTCGGACTCGCGAGCGGACTAGCAAGCAGCGTACTGCTCGCAGGTTCTGCTGGCGCCTCAGAAAACCTGGTCATCATTCCAGATGCCCGACTCTTCGGCCTCTTCGGTATGGGCGAAGGACTCGGCAGCATGTGGATCATGCTGATCGGGTTTGTGGTGCTGGCCTTTCCGCTGAACGCACTGATCTTTCAGCCGATCTTTCGGGCGCTCGACGCCCGTGCCGAGCGAATCCAAGGCGCACGCGACCAGTCGTCGCAGCTCGAGGAGGAAGCGAATAATGTACTTGAGCAATACGAATCAGCGATTCGTGACGCCCGTGTCGATGCGGAAGCCAATCGCCAAGCTGAACTGACTGCAGCCCGAGAAGAGCAGTCCACGATGACCGCGCAAGCACGCAGCGACGCAGAAGCAGAGCTAGCGCGCGCCCGAACAGAGATGACACGATCTCTCGACGAGGCACGCGCAACCCTCCGCGAAAGCGCGGAGGATCTTGCAACCGCGGCTGCGGAACAAGTCCTCGGGAGGACGCTGTCGTGATGCAGATTTCGAAGCGATCTTCTTACTTCTATTATGTCAATTTGATTCTCGTCGGACTCCACACGTTCATTATCGCCGGTAGCGCGTTCGCTGCCGGCGGGGGCGATGCCGATCATGATCCGATCATGGAAGCAGCTTGGCAGGGCTTCAACCTACTGATTGTCCTCGGAGTCTTGGCATATTTTGGTCGTGGCCCGATCGGAGAATTCTTCGCGACTCGTCGAAGCGACATCCAAAAAGATCTCAGCGAAGCAGCCGACTTGCTCAGCCAAGCCGAGCGAAGAAACGCCGATCTACAGCGACGTCTCGGAGACCTGTCGAGCGAATTAGAAGAAATTAGTGAAAGCACGACGCGCCGCGCAGAAGAAGAATCCGAACGGATCCTCGCTGAAGCGCGCGCGACCGCCGAGCGCATTCGAAACGATGCTCATACCGCCGTCGATCAAGAGTTACGCCGCGCCAAATCAGAATTGAGAGATGAGGCTGCGACAATCGCGCTCGAGCTCGCAGCAGAAAAGTTGTCCAACAACGTGAGTGACGCCGACCGAGAACGATTGATGGACGAGTTCATCACCCGCGTCGAACCTGCGACAACGGCTGGCCAAGGAGCCAATTCATGAGGGGTGGAACCGCAGCCCATCGTTATGCGAAGGCTCTTTTCGGCCTCGCGCAGGACGAACATCGCCACCGTGAGATCCGAGCTGAAATCGAAAAGCTGGAAGGTCTCTTCACGGACAGCGACGAACTCCGCGACACTCTGCTTACACCGCGCCATCCCGCCGAAGAACGCAAGTCGGCTCTTCGTGGAGTCGCAAATGGTGCCAGTATCAGCCCGCTGGTTCAGAACTTTCTTTCCTACCTGATCGATCAGCGCCGCTTGGTCGATTTCTCCAGCATCGTTTCCGCCTACGGCCAGCTGGCCGACGAAGCGGAAGGCCTGGTGACGGCGGAAGTCGTTTCTGCGAGCCCGATGGATGATCGCCGCAAAGATCGCCTGCGCCGTGCACTCACTGAGCGCACAGGCCAGGAAGTTCGCCTCGAAATTGAAATCGACCCGTCGCTCATCGGCGGGGCCGTCGCCAAGGTCGGAGACCTTGTTTTTGACGGCAGCCTCCGCACGCAGCTCGGACAGCTGCGCAATAGCCTCACGAAGGGATCCTGAGAATGGACATCAAGCCCGGAGAAATCACCGACATCCTCAAGCGGGAGATCAAGGATTACGACCGCCAGATCGATGTCGCCGAAACCGGAACGGTACTGAGCGCTGGTGATGGTATCGCCCGCGTTTACGGCCTGGACAACGCCCTGGCGGGCGAACTCGTCGAGTTTGGCGACGGCCTGCGCGGGATGGTGCTGAACCTAGAAGAAGACAACGTCGGTGTGGCCATCATGGGTTCCGGACGTGGCGTTAAGGAAGGCGATCTCGTTCGTCGAACGGGCCGCATCATCGAAGTGCCCGTTGGTGACGCACTGCTAGGTCGCGTCGTTGATGCGCTCGGCGTACCTATCGACGGCAATGGTCCGATCGAAGGGGCTGACACTCGACAGGTTGAACTCAAGGCTCCGGGAATCGTTGCCAGGAAGTCCGTTGATGAGTCTATGGCGACAGGCATCAAGGCAGTCGACGCCATGGTTCCGATCGGTCGTGGACAGCGCGAGCTCATCATTGGTGATCGTCAGACCGGAAAGACCGCAATCGCGATCGATACGATCATCAACCAAAAGGGCAAAGACGTTGTTTGTGTCTACGTAGCGATCGGCCAGAAGCAGTCCACGGTTGCGCAGGTAACGGACAAGCTTAAGCAGCACGGCGCGATGGATTACACGATCGTTGTCGCCGCGACGGCAGCCGATCCGGCCCCGCTTCAGTACATTTCGCCCTACACGGGTGTGACGATGGCCGAGTACTTCGGACATAACGGCAAGCACGTGCTCATCGTTTATGATGATCTCTCGAAGCAGGCCGTTGCCTACCGACAGCTTTCGCTGCTCCTCCGTCGGCCGCCGGGACGTGAAGCCTACCCGGGCGACGTTTTCTACGTGCATTCGCGATTGCTCGAACGAGCCTGCAAGCTCTCCGATGACCTGGGTGGTGGCTCAATTACAGCCCTTCCGATCATCGAGACCCAGGGTGGTGATGTTTCCGCGTATATCCCGACGAACGTGATCTCGATTACGGACGGCCAGATCTTCCTCGAGACGGACCTCTTCAACTCGGGTGTCCGACCTGCGATTAACGTGGGTCTCTCGGTGTCGCGAGTAGGTGGTGCCGCACAGACGAAAGCAACGAAGTCGGTCGCTGGTCAGCTCAAGCTCAACTTGGCTCAGTACCGTGAGATGGCAGCATTCGCGCAGTTCGGTTCGGATCTCGATGCCGCAACGCAGGAACAGCTTGCTAACGGTGAGCGACAGACGGAGATCCTCAAGCAGGGTCAGTACTCGCCTTTGGCGATGGAAGAGCAGGTCGTGTCGATCTACGCATCCACGCCGCAGCCTGAAAACGGGCGTGCGTCCTGGATTCGCGCACTCGAGCTGGTCGACATCCTTCGCTACGAACGAGAGATGCTCGATTGGATGCGTTCCAACAACCAGGGAATTCTCGATGCCATCAAGAGCAGCGGGAAGTTCGACGACGACACAGAGCAGCAGCTCATCGCGGCTCTCGACGAGTTCTCCAACATCTTCCAGCCGACGGCCGCAAAGGGCTCGGGTTCTGAGGCAGCGTAATTATGCCGAACCTAAAAGCTATCAAGCGACGCATAGGTAGCGTCCAATCGACTCAGAAGATCACGTCCGCCATGAAGATGGTGGCTGCGGCTAAGCTGCGTCGTGCTCAGGAAGCGATCGAAAATGCGAGACCCTATGCCGTGCGCATGCGGTCAACTCTGGAAGAGGTCTCGAAAGGGGCTCTAGAGGAGACGCATCCCCTGCTCGAGGTCCACGAGGACCGGAAGGTGCTCGAGATCGTTGCCATTACTTCGGACCGCGGTTTGGCCGGCGCTTTCAACAGCGCCGTAGTCAAAAAGGTCGAGGCAGTCATTGCGGAGAAGGAAGGCGAGTTCGCAACGATCGGACTAACGCTGCTTGGCAAAAAAGGCGGAGATTCTCTTGTTCGCCATCGCGAGAGTCAGATTACGCATCGCTCACCGATCAATGGTGACGTGACCTACCAGCAGGCGGCAGATGTCGCTCGGGAGTTGGCGCGTCGCTACGAAGCAGGCGAGCTCGATGAGGTGATTCTGGTTTTCAGCGAATTCGTTTCGACGATGACGCAGACGCCCATGGCCAGTCAATTGTTGCCCTTCACGCCTCCTGAGGTGGATGGCGAATCGGGCGCAGATGACGCATCAGCATACGAGATCGAACCCGATCCCGAAGCTTTGCTCGCGGCACTGGTGCCAAAAGCAGTTGAGATCGAGTTGTTTCGTGCGCTTCTGGAAAACCAGGCGGGTGAGCATGCGGCACGTATGACCGCCATGGAAGCGGCAACGAAAAACACCGAAGAGCTGATTGAGAACCTGACTCTCGTGTACAACCGTGCACGGCAGGCGGCGATTACTGGAGAGTTGGTTGAGATCGTGACAGGCGCCCAGGCGCTCGAATAGCATTCATTAATTGCGGACCCTCTTGCGTGAATAAAGAAGGTACGCGGACAAGACGACCGCCTAGCTAGGGGCAGCGAACCCCAAGCAGCACTGTGTTAGGCGAATTGCGAATCGAAAAGGCAGGCCTACGAGTCTGCCGGATGGAGAAGACATTATGAGCAATGGCAGGATCGTCCAGGTGATGGGTCCGGTAGTCGACGTCGAATTCGATGGAGACCTTCCCGAGGTGATGACCGCCCTCAAGACCACCAACCCCGCCATCGATGATCGAGCGGATAACTTGGTTGTCGAGGTTGCTTTGCACCTCGGTGAAAAGACCATCCGCGCGATCGCCATGGACACGACGGACGGTCTCCGGCGTGGCCAAGAAGTCTTCAACACGGGTGCGCCGATCACGATCCCGGTGGGTCCTGAAACACTTGGCCGGATCATGAACGTCATCGGTGAACCCGTTGACGAACGTGGCCCAATCGATGCGAAGATGAGCTTCCCGATTCATCGCGCCGCTCCAGAATTTGTGGACCAGTCGACGAGCGTCGAAGTCCTCGAAACCGGCATCAAGGTTGTTGATCTGATCGCTCCGTACAATAAGGGAGGCAAGGTCGGCCTCTTCGGTGGCGCAGGCGTCGGGAAGACGGTCGTCATCATGGAACTGATCAACAACATCGCGAAGGCGCATTCCGGTTACTCGGTTTTCGCTGGCGTGGGTGAGCGAACTCGAGAGGGCAATGACCTCTGGAACGAAATGCAAGAGTCGGTGCTTGCGGATGGCTCGACGGTGCTCGACAAGACGGCACTCGTTTACGGCCAGATGAACGAGCCGCCGGGAGCCCGCGCACGTGTTGGCCTCACGGGCCTCACCGCTGCTGAGTATTTCCGCGACGAAGAAGGTAAGGACGTTCTTCTCTTCGTGGATAACATCTTCCGCTTCACCCAGGCAGGTTCGGAAGTGTCGGCGCTTCTCGGCCGCATTCCCTCCGCCGTTGGTTATCAGCCTACACTTGCAACTGATATGGGCGAGCTCCAAGAGCGGATCACATCAACTAATAAGGGCTCGATTACATCGGTTCAGGCCATCTACGTTCCTGCAGATGACCTTACGGATCCCGCGCCGGCCACCGCCTTCACCCATCTTGATGCGACGACTGTTCTCGATCGTGCGCTCACGGAAATCGGGATCTACCCCGCCGTGGACCCGCTCGACTCGACTTCCCGGATTCTCGACCCTCAGGTTGTCGGCGACGAGCACTACGACGTCGCCCGGGGTGTTCAGACGACGCTCCAGGCCTACAAGGATCTCCAGGACATCATCGCAATTCTCGGCATGGACGAACTTTCGGAAGAAGATCGGCTGACGGTGGCACGGGCTCGTAAGGTCCAGCGCTTCCTCTCCCAGCCCTTCCACGTAGCTGAGCAGTTCACGGGTACTCCAGGCGTTTACGTCCGACTCGAAGATACGATTCGCGGCTTCCGCGAGATCCTCGACGGTAAGCACGATGACCTTCCGGAACAGGCGTTCTACATGGTTGGTGACATTGAAAGCGCGGTAGAGAAGGCAAAGACCTTGGTTTAGGTCGAGTCCGGCGTTTTGGCTCTATTAGTTGTTCGAGCCATTCAATGTCAGGGACTCTTTATTTTCGCGACCTTCGGTCTCGAGGACAGGAAGATGCGGGAAGCTTGACGGGCCCACTACAGGTTCTGTTAGGCGGAATCCGCAGCTTGAGGAATAACAAGTGGCAATTGAACTCGTCGTTGTGACGCCGGAAGGCGAAGCGCTCTCTGAGAGTGTGGAACAGGTTGTGCTTCCTGGTGAAGCGGGCGAGTTCGGTGTGCTCGAGAGCCATGAACGGTTCCTAACGCCACTATCCCTCGGTCCTATGCAGATCATCCGCTCAAGCGGAAGCGAATGGGCTGCGATTACCTCCGGTTTTGCTGAGGTTGATGGCGAGCGCTGTGTCGTACTCGTCGACTCCTGCGCGCTTGCAAATAAAATAGATAAGAGTGCGACCGAAGCGGTTAAGGCCCAGGCCAATACCGAACTCTCGGCATTGGCAGACGACGACGAGAACGCGGGCGAGCGCACTCGCCTTGCGGGAGTAATCGCGCGCGCCGAGCTCGAACTCGAAGTGGCGAGCCGCTGAGCGCGGAAACGCGCACCCGCACGCTTCATCTTCATCGAGATCGTTTCGGCGGCCGCGCCGTTTACGACACTGCAGTCTCCCATGCGATGCTCCGCGCCGTAGGAACCCGTGCGATGGGGGATCGACTCCGCCTGTATCAGCCGGATAACGCTCTGCTTTTTTCCAATCTCGACGCGCGTCGACCCGGCTACCAACGAGCCGTACGACTCGCGCGAGATGCTGGCTATGAGCCTGTGACACGTCTAGCAGGCGGTCACGCCGCAGTCTTCCTAGAAGCCTCAGTGGCCTTTGCTTGGGCTACCGCGGACCCGGCAGCCCCAATGCACATAGCCAACCGCTTCGAGACCTTTTCGGGATGGGTCGTAGCCGCCTTGCGATCCCTTGGTCTGGACGCACGAGTGGGCGAAGTCGACGGTGAATACTGCCCAGGTGAGTACAGCGTGAACGTCGAGGGGCGCGTAAAAGTGATGGGCGTCGGTCAGCGCGTCATCCGAGGGGCTGCACACGTAGGTGGCGTGATCACGGTAGGGCAGACCGTGGAACTACAAGAGGCGCTGACCCCTGTATACGACGCGCTCGATCTTGCGTTTCATCCACCTAGCGCCGGCGGAGTAGCCGATTTCGACCCTAACATCACGCCAGCTCACGTGATTGAAGCCATGATCGGAGTAATCGAGCCCGAGTATCGCGAAGTCCAAGAGTCCAGCTTTGATTCTTCGATCTTAAGCGCCGCTCAAACGCTTATGCCGCTTCACTCCGCAGAGCGTAGCTCGGACGCCGGGGCCGTCCTGCGCCCCACTTTGAAAACTTCAGGTACCAAGACTCTCCTTCAAGGAGATGACCCTCCTTCAAATATTATCGACGCTGAAAATAAAAACGGCGGTCACGACTAGACTCCAAACGTAGACTCGGTGCGCAATTCCGCACGACTGATAGCTGACGGAGCGCTAGCCGTGTGCTTCCATCCTCGACTCTCCTCGAAAGGACACTTGAATGACTCGCTTGCGTTCAACTTCTCTCCGCTCCGTCACTCTTTCTGCAGGTATGGTTCTCTTTGTCCTGGGTACAAGCAGCACCGCTGCCCTCGCCGACGATCACGAAGCAGACGATGCGCGCATCAAATACCGCCAGTCGGTCATGTCGACCATCGGCTCAAACATGGGCGCAATCGGCGACATCATGAAGAACCGACTCGCCCTGCCGGGTGCCATCGCAAATCATGCGGGTCAGATGGCAGATGCCGCGGCGCTGATCGCTCCCGCCTTCAAGAAAGATCTGAGCGAAGGACGGACCGACGCCAAGGCAGAGATCTGGCAAGACTGGGCCAAATTCGAGAGCGCAATCGCGAAATATGAAGAAGCGGCACGAGGCCTAGCAATAGCCGCATCAGGCGCCGACCCAAGTGCAGTCGGCCCGGCCATGCGCGCTCTTGGCAAGAGTTGCGGCGGATGCCACAAGCCCTTCCGGAAAGCTAAAGAAGACTCTTTCAAGAAAAAGTAGACAGAAGGAATTTCGTGAATTGGAAACGCCTTAAGGCCGAAGCAGCTCCCGGTATCTGGACGTTAGTCGGATCTGCTCCATGCGCGATTGCAGAAAAGATAAAGAGTCTGGCTGCGATCAGCGTGCTCGCGGTGTGCTTGAACGCTGGCGCTACTCAGGCCGAGGCCCTGGCGCCGAATTCGCAAGAACCCCCAATCCCCAGTGAGCCGCCAACTTCGTCGCTGGCGCTTGAGCGGATCGCGAACGGAAAGCGCGTCTTCTATGCGACCGGTGGCTGTACCTGCCACACGAACTATCCGGGCGAGGGCGAAGACGCCCCGGAACTCGCCGGCGGGCGAGGGCTCGAAACGCCCTTCGGCATCTTCTTCAGCACGAACATCACACCTGATACCGAGACCGGGATCGGGAAATGGTCAGATGCCGACTTCATTCGCGCTATGCGAGAAGGACTCTCGCCGAAGGGCGAACACTATTTCCCCGTCTTTCCGTATTCGGCATTCGCCGGCCTACTGGATCAGGATCTAGTCGACTTAAAGTCCTATCTCGATTCACTACCGCCGGTCACGAGAATAAATCGCGCCCCGGACGCGCCTTTCCCCTTCTCATGGCGCGCCACGATCAGCGGCTGGAAGTGGATGAACTTCGAGATGCCGTCACGCGAGCCCGCGCCCGAGAAAAGCGCAGAATGGAATCGAGGTCGCTACCTAGTTGATGCGGCGGCCCATTGCGGGGAGTGCCATACGCCGAGGACACTCACCGGTGGACTGGATGCGTCTTTACATTTGGCGGGAAGCCAAGACGGCCCAGAGGGGCAACTCGCGCCAAACATAACACCC